>NZ_CP099393.1:300000-378493 GCF_023913515.1 Natronococcus sp. CG52 | reverse complement strand
ATCGTGGGTAAACTCACACGTCGAAGCGTTGTTCGACGTGTTCCGAGGGTCAACCCGCACCACTTCGACGCCATACTCATCGGCCTTGTACTCAACGTACCCGTAGAGGCGTCGGAACGCCCATACATGTTGCCACGTCGCTTCGGGGATGTTCTCGCGGATGTACGTTAAGTCCTCGAAGACGATGTGCGAGCAGTCGTTCTCGACGGCTTCCTCAATGAGTTCGTTCGCCAGCGTGTGCAGATGTATCTCGAATCGCCTGTACTCTTTCCGCCCAACGGCTTCGATGTTCTCGTGGGCGTAACGAGAGCCACACCGCTGGAGCGACCCACGGCGCTTCTCGTATTCTCGACGCCAGTGGTTGATCTCGTCTGCCGACCAGAATCGGCCCGTTGAAGCAACCGCGAGGTTGTTGACGCCCAAATCCACACCAAGGACTGTACTGTGCTTGGACTCGGATTCAGGTATCTCCTCGTCAGCCTCGACTTTTCGCATCGAAGCGTGGAGGTACCAGTCGTTGTCGTAGTACTGCAGGTGAGCCATCCGAAACTCGAAGTCCTCGTCGGAGACGTATTTGGTCGGCGGTGTCTCCGAGTCGTCGGGGAGGATGTAGTCACACTCGATGCGTCCGTCTATGGTGGAGAGGGATACGCGGTCGCGGTGGAACGTCGCGCTTCGCTTGTCGTACACCGCGCTGTCTGCCGAGAAATAGGGTTGCGAGGTGTTTTCTCCACGGTTGAGGCGTTCGACGCCACTTTTGACGGCCTCGACCGCTCTACGGATGCCTTTCTGGACGAGATTCGCGGTCAGGTCGGTTTCGTCTTTGAGTTGGTCGTAGAGGGCTCGTTCGGCTTTGGCTTTCGAGGTGACATGGTAGCCGTCGTCGCCGTGCCAGCACCACTCGCTCGCGGTGTTGGCGCAGTGTTTGAACTGCTCGACAGTCTCTTGGAGGAGCGGGTCGGCTCCGTCGGGCGTGTCGAGCTTGATAACGGCGGTACGACGGTACTTCACTGTGTTTCACATTATTGTCTGTACTTACTTAATGATCGGAGGACAGATTGTTTTTGCTGCGTGGGTTTCTTCCCAAGTGTCAGCTTCCTCTCCGCCCTCAAAGGTCGGGGCATCCGCCTCGACCGCCTGTGAATCCCGAACTGGCACTCCATTCTATTCACTAATGAGGTTCATTCATGAACACAATCCATGAAGAATGTTCGTGACGTGATGCTCTAACGCGATCACGCCTGAGGCAATCCTCGAGTCCTTCGCCAAATTCGAGTACGCGTCTCGGGCTCACGTCGTCCTCGCGCTCGAATGGTACACGTTGTTGCGCCGCGGGACTGTGTGAGCGGTGGACCTCGACGATCGATGCTTCGAAGTTCGGCATCGCCCCGAATCGGAAACGCCGACAAAGAACAAGGAGGACGGCTCGCTTCCGTTCGGTCTAGATGCCGCCAGTAGGCACACGGTTCGGATTGACCAGAATAAAGGCTTAGGGGAGTAGAACCGATGGACGATATGCAGTCTTCCCACAGGGAACTCGCTGATGCCGACTGGCTCCATCTGACCGACGGCGAGCAGATTCGATGGGCGGGTCGGCCGTCATGGCTCACCATCGCGTCCTCGATCGCGTTCGGTGTTCTCATCATCTCGGTCGGGATCGTACTCACGGTCTGGCTCTCGACGATCGTTCCTGGCACAGGCGCGCCGTCCTGGACTGCCTACCTACCGCTGGTGCTGGTCCCAGCCGGTGTCGGTAAAGTGTGCTTGACATACCTCAGCTGGATTCGACTCTTGTACGTTATTACCGACGAGGAAATTTACGTCAAGTACGGGCTGATCTCCCGCGACGTCACGCAGATTCGACTCGACAGGGTGCAGAACACCGCGTACAACCAGTCTGCGCTCGAACGTGCGCTCTCGTTCGGTAATGTCGTCATTTACACTGCCGGGACATCGACCGAAGACGTTACCTTCCGTAGTGTTCCGAATCCAGAACGCGTCAAACGAACGCTTACTCACCTCTTGAGCGAGAGTCGATCGCCTCAGCCGAGGGACGATCTCTGATGTGTAGCGCGTTTCGAGCGCCATGTGAACCGCCTCGGGGCTTAACCCCGAGACGGTTCACTGGTTACTCGAGTATTCGGTTCACCTTGACCGGTTGGATCTCACGACCCGACACCAACGCTTCCAGCCAGGAAACTTCGAAGCTGACCATTGAATTCAGACTTCCTCTTGACACGAAAACCACCTTGCGGGCGTGTACTCTTCCGTACTCACTTCGCTCACTGAGGAAGGGGCTCAGGCCTTCGATTAAAGCTAAACGGTGATAACGAGTTTTCCAACGTTCTCGCGGTCTTGCATTGCGGCGAATGCTTGGGCTGTCTCCGCCAACGGATACGTTCGGTCAATCGTGGGAACGAGTTCGCCATCAGCAACGAGATCGACGAGTGTCTCTAAGTCGGTTTGTGGACCCATTGTGCTACCAATGATCCGTTTGTGCCCGAGGAAGAGGTCCGGAATATCAATCTCGGAGCGAGCGCCGGCGGTTCGTCCGCAGACGACCATCGTGCCATCGCGCCGGAGCAGTTTCTGTCCAAGTTCGGTGTATGCTCCGCCGAGGTGATTCAAGACTGCGTCCGGCCGTCCGACAGCTGCCACCGCATCGTGGAGCGATTCGGGATCGGTTCCCTCGATAGGGTGATCCAGTCCCTGTGCCTCAAGTTGTTCGAGTTTCTTCAGCGAGGAGGACGTCCCGATGGTTTTAGCGCCGAAGGTGGTTGCGAGCTGCACACATGCGATGCCGACGCCGCCTGTGGCGCCCGGGATAAAGATGAGATCGCCGGATCCAACACCTGCCCGTTGAAGCATATGATAGGCGGTTACGTACGCGGTCGGGAGCGCTGCGGCAGTCGTCGCGTCGACGGCGTCTGGAAGTCGTACGAGTCGATCCGCATCGACGCAAGCTGCTTCTGCGAGTCCGCCATGAAAGAGTCCGAAGGACTCACAGCGGTTCTCGGGACCCTCACGACAGAATCGACACGTCCCGCAAGTCTCGTTCGGACAGAGGACGACTCGGTCTCCCGGCTCGACTCTGGTCACGTTGTCGCCGACAAGCCGAACGATGCCAGCAACGTCGAGGCCGCTAATAAACGGTAGGTCGTCAGCGTCGACCATCGCTGAATCACCCTCGAGGATCCAGAGGTCGTGGCGGTTGATCGAACACGCCTCCACGTCCACGATCACCTCGTCTGTACTTGGTTCTGGAGTCGGTCGTTCGATGAGTTCCACGCCGTTCGGCCCATTCAGTTCGGTAAAAGCTGCGACGTGCATAGACTTCGAATTTGATCGCGCCTCTAATAGCCGTGATGGGTAGACGCAGTTGATCCCGACACAATCTACTGTCGGATCCAGGTATGATGAGTAATACTTATATTGAATTTGGTTGCTGCTGCTTGCCCTTCGCTTAGTCAGTATTGATGTTGGAAATTGAGTTCATCATATCCGTACGAATAGTGCCCTTGCTAATGGGGCGTCGGAAACAATGACGAGATCGTACGCAGCACATTCCTCATAGAGGTGGTCAATTGGTTTGGCCCGCGAAACCGGCACACAGCATCTAGCTTATGATTAACGTATAAGTGTACACGGTGCGGTGAGTGACCTGTAAAGTATAGTTATATATCATTCTGGATAGGATATTGTTTATAATTTATCGTTGTATTACGTGAATATGCTAATGGAGTATATCGATCGTCGAAAATTCTTGAATCGGACAGGAGCAGCGCTTGCAATCGGAGCAGTATCAACTCAATCTGCAGCAGCAACCAGTGGAGGGGACACTGGCCAACAGACGGTTGGCACACTGGGGCCAGCCGGAAGTTACTCCCATCGGGCGGCACTTCAGACGTCGGACGACGTCGAATTCTACGAGACGATGTTTGAGGTTGCGGCGGCCGTCACGAACGAGGACATCGACGCTGGGGTACTCCCGATCGAGAACTCGATTCAGGGTGCAGTCATCGACACGTTAGATATCCTCATCGAAGAAGACCTCTTCATAACGGCAGAGGCGACCGAGGAGATACGCCATACACTCATTGCGCAGTCAGCTGATTTTGAGGTAATCGCCAGTCATCCACAGGCGCTCGCCCAGAGTAGCTCGTTTCTTGAAGAAAAGTATCCCGACGTAGAACAACAAGAAATCGACAGTACTTCTGCCGGCGTCAAAATGGCCGCTGAGGACGAATCGATCGCAGCGATTGCACATCCTGATCTTGCTGACGACTTCGGTCTGGAAGCGGTTGCAACCGATATCCAAGACGTGGAAAACAACGTCACACGCTTTCTCAAGTTTGAGAGATCACGAACAGAGGACAGCGGCTCGAAGTCGACGGTGCTGGTGTATCCAGGAAGCGATAACCCAGGATTCCCTGCAGAAGTCCTCCGGGTACTGGCAGCGATGAATCTCGATCTCACTCGTCTCGATGCCCGTCCGTCAACGACCGAACTTGGTGACTACATTTACCATGTGGACTTCGAACACGAACGGACCAAGCAAGTTGTCTGCAGGCTCGAGTCAGTAACGGAGTGGACGCGATATCTCGGGTCATACGATCTAATTACGGAGTAGCATTGGGGATCTCGGTTGACTTGGCGACACCGCCATACTTGCAGTAGATTTTTTGATGGAATCCAGGAAACTAAATTGTGTGCTACGGACAATGACTCTCGACCATTAAATGGAAATGGAAATTTAGTGGGTAGAAGCGCTCTCGTCGGCCAGTTCCGCGGGGATATGATCGCTGTCAATCTCGAGTTCATACCCCATCCAGCGTGAGATGATGAGTAAGGCGGTCGCCTCTGGGGCCATGACGAGATCGACAACGTTCTCATCGTTCGTAGAGCGAGTATGGTATTCGATCATTGTGGTGATTCCGTCTTCGATTTGATCGATATCGTCGTTACGAATCCCGCGAGTGAATGCGAGAATCCCACTGCCATACAAGGCATGAGTCTCCGGTTTCCCCTCGTTGACTGTGGCAAGTCCGTCCAGCAGATGGTCGCTGACGTCGTCGAGGATGGCGCCTGCGAGACACCCCGAGAAATAATATCGATCAGCATCTGGCTCATCAGGGTCGATGTCCGCTGTTTGGATTATCTCAGTGATCTGTCGAGCGAACTCTCGAATCAAGTCCGAATGGCCCGCAAGAGCAGCATTGTAGAGGCCACGGGCAAGTGTCAGTGTTGTTGGAACTGTAACGCTGCTCTCTTCGGCACTTCGCAGATAATATTCTGCCGAAGTTTCGAAGTAC
This sequence comes from Natronococcus sp. CG52, assembly GCF_023913515.1. Classification (NCBI taxonomy): domain Archaea; kingdom Methanobacteriati; phylum Methanobacteriota; class Halobacteria; order Halobacteriales; family Natrialbaceae; genus Natronococcus; species Natronococcus zhouii. The sequence continues at coordinate 373,181 of NZ_CP099393.1, read as the reverse complement.
TCTCGCGCCTCAATCGTCTGCTCGTGATACACAGATAATATGGCAAGTTTATCGTATTTACTGGCCAACCCAGAAAAGAACGTAGAGAGTTTTTGTTCCACCTTCCCTTCTTCGTACAACTTCTCGTGCTTCTCAGCTCGCGATCGATATCGCTCGAGTTGTTTTGCCGCGCGTTCTTGTTGTTCTGTGGTGAATTCAACCATTGTTCTATTCGTTTGCAGCTAATTCGACGATAGTTGCCTTGTCAATCCCTGCAACGTCTTCGGTGCTAATGTCTGTGTCATTGTTTTGTGGATCTCGTAACGTTCTGTGACTTGCTCCCTCAACATCTTTTACGAGCACGAGTTCCTTACTAACGGTTCCACTGGTGAGCGCGAAATCAATCTCATCGACGATTTCTGAATCGATTTTTCCTTCATCTTCTAGCTTTTCAAGACTATTCCGGATCCACGCATCATGGAGCTGTGCATCTCCCTCGTAGGCATCGGTCTCCAGCAGATCCTTTCCAATGGCCTCGGTGTTGGTCGTCGTTTTTGCCTCGATGATGAGCCACTCATCACTGCTTTCGTCGTAGGCAACGACGTCCGGTCCAATTTCGGTAGCGTCACCCTCGTCGAAGCCATCCTCGGGCCACTCTAGGTCGAGTCCGCGCTCGTCAACGAACTCGACGCTGACGTTCTCGCCGAGACTGCCGTCAGTGATGTCGGTCGGGTCGTCGGCGTACGTTTGGATCACTGCTTCTGGATCATCGACACACCGAAGCTCAGTCTCTACTGGATTGGCTGTCCGTTCGAACGTTCCGAGGAACGACGTGTATTCGCTCGAAGAGGCAACAAATTCCCCTCGTTCGGTCTCCTGAACCGTCATGTCGATATCCTCTTCGGCGAGTATGCAGCGAGGTTCTTGTTCGACGTCTTCGACGAAGTAGTCGACTATCTTCTCACCCGTTGTTCGAATGACGACTTGGACACCCTTTGCAACGAGGTGATAGATTTCGTACCTGTGATACGGGTCGTTATCGAGGACCTGGTCCGGCTCCTCTTCAATAGTGTCTTCAATTTCTTCTTCGGTGACCTGCTCTTCTCCTGTTCGCTCTTCGTTAATTTCCTCACTGGATTCCTCGGCGACCTCCTCTTTTTCGAACGTTTCCTGGGCGAAGACTAGTGTGCCTTCGTAGATCCAGAAGATTAGTTCGTGACCATTTGTCTCTCCGATTATCAAGTCAAATGGGCCATCGATATCGATCGGATCATTGTTTTCGACGATTTCGCCGACATCGTCGGGCTGATCGATACCCGGTGTCTCGGGGATTTGTTCCCAGCCGTGCTTGCGCTCATGACCGTCATGAACATCGCTTTCGAAGGCGGCCCCACTTGGAAGCGATATCTCGACGCCCTCGGGCGTCTCCCATTTATCTTCGTTTGGCGTCGGTGGAATGTGGTGTACGAAGTCTTCGGCATTTTGCTCTCCGCTAACAGTATTAGCAGTGAGCGCTCCATACCCGTATTTCCCGACGTCATATGCGAGAAGCCCTGTGGCTACGGCAGTACCAACGACAGGGATAACACCGAGGCTCCGTTTTTTTACCTGTCTCGACGCAACGGGATATGCAGTGGATACTGAGAGTTCACTGGTTTCCCTATCGAACTCGAGGATCACTTCGTAGTCATTCTCTGCGGCAACAGTAATTTCGAGTTCGTCGGGTTTCGTCGTGGCGAGCCTGCGTTCATCCCGCATCTGGAACTCATTGACTGTCCAACCAGCATCAACATATTCATCCTTCAACGATGCATCCTGCCATTGAGCGCTGCGGTGGAGCGGGTTAACGTACTTTTCTACGTCGATCGATTCGATTCCGTTGTCGTGCCGAGCTTCGACGACCAGTTCTCGTTCGAACCATCCCTGCGAATTAAATTGAACATCCGGAGGGAACGTTTTGTCGAGCGGTTCTGGATCGACGGAATCGATAAACCCATCCCCGGAAGTATCGGCAAGCATCGGATCAGTCTCCCATATCTCGACCTCCTCGTAGTCTGATAGGCCATTGTTGGCGGTGTCATATCGGGCGGGATGAGCAATCGCATTCGTGACCTGTGCCTCGAGTTTCGTTTCGTTGTTTTCCTCGAACACTCGGTAATTGATGTCGACGGTCTCGTTGTCGAGCAAGCCGTCACCGCTAGTATCCGTTCGAAGTGGATCGAGATTGAGGGGAGTGCCTGCGATGCCGTCACCACCGGTCGGCATGCGCAGGTCCATTTCGGCGACTGCGTTGGGGATCCCGTCACCATTGGTATCCTTTAGTTCGGGCCCAGTTTGATTCTCGGCAACGCGATCGAAGGTGTCGGGCAGGTCACTGGCATCTTCGACGTGGTAGAAATCCCCGCCAGTAGCGGCGGCGATCTGCCGGAGTTCGTTCTCATCGATCGAATTGCCTAGTCCGACGGTGCTGATCTCGACTCCCTGATCAACTGCGTCTTCGGCGGCTCGTACAGGGTAGGAGCCACTATTCGATTTACCGTCTGACAGAAGGATCATCACCTGCGAGCGGTTCTCCCAGCCGTTCTTCTCGAGGTGATCGAGCCCAGTACGTAATCCAGCTTCGGTATTCGTTCCACCTCCTGCAGAGAGTCTATTAATACTCGCGTTCAACGCGTCGTGATCCTGTGTGAGCGGATGATCTAGGCTCGCACTCGAGGCATAACCAACGAGTCCACCCCGTTCGTCGTCCTCGAGTGCACCAACGAACCGTTTCGAGGCTTCTCGGGCATTTCGAATGGGGGCGCCGCTCATACTACCGCTTTCGTCAATGACAAAGACGAAATCGGACTTCACGAAATCGCGATCACCGTCACCAACATTCGTATCGTTGCCTGTGAAATCGTCCTCGGTGAGCGTGATCGTATCACTCGTATGGTCCTCCCAGTCGCCAATCCAGAACACCGAGAAGAACGAGAAGTGATCGACCTCGGCGCTTGCAGTCCCGTTCTCCTCGTCGATTTCAGTCTCGATAGGCGTCCATGGCTCGTCGCTCTGTGGATCCCAAGTAACGATCGAAAGGTTGGCATCTCGATCCAGATCAGCACCCTCTATCGGAATCGTCACCTCGGCTTGATTGATTGCGGTTCGATTCTCGATGCGTACCATCGGTCCAGCACGGTACACGTCGTCCGTATCAGGTGTCCTATCAGTGACCGAGAGGTCATTCTCCCATAATCCGTCTCCGCCTGCACCGACAGTCACACCAGAATCGGATTCCGTGACCGAGATCTCGTTGTACTCGTCGGGATCGGGACGTTCGGAGATAATGTCGTCTTCGTCGACGTGAATCTCGAGTGTCTCTGTGACACTTCTATCGGAATCACGTGTCGAGGTGGTTTCAACGGTGATCGTCCGGTTCTCGAGTTCAGAATCGAACTCGATCGTAATGCTCCCTGTAGCAACACCGCCTGCAACCGGATCAGCTGTGAAGTCAACGATTCTGGGGTCGCCGTCGTCGATACTCACCTTGGCATTCTCGTACGTATACGGGCGAACATCCGAGAGAGAAATGTAGACTGGTGTAGTCACTGTGTCATTCTCTTCGAATGCGGGTCCCTGCGTGAGCGTGAGTTCGGGATCAGTGTTCTTCTCGACGACGTCGAGTGACCGCTCCGCATGCTCCCAGGCGTTGCGGTAATGGGTTACCGCATCGGTCGCTTCGGCGTTATCACCACGCTCGATTGCGTTTACAGCGTTGCCGAGTCCACTCCCGGCACTTTGTCGTTGGCCAGGATTCCGGAACTCCTCTTCAGACTCGTAGACCGTTTCATACGCGTTGAGCGTCGCAAGACGCGCGCTCACGTTGCTTGCTTCCAGAACATTTGCTTTCGCACGATCGACGGTCTGCTCGTCGTCCCCAGTAACGACCTCGTGCAACTCCTCGAGAGCAGCTATGGTATCGTTCTGATGTTCGAAGGTGACCTTGGAATCTGCAAATACCTGCTCACGATACGTCTCGGCTGACGCCTCGATCGCTTCGATACTTTCGTTTCGAATTTGTGCAGCCTCCTCGTCTTCGATGTCGAGTTCCTCGAGTTGATCTCGGCTATCTAAGAGTAATTCGACCGTTGTATTCTCCTCTATCGTGGGAATAGTAACGTTTGCATCAGCTCCACGTTCGTGGCCTGGCGGTTCATTTCCATTTCCTGGTGGACCATCATTAGCACCTTGTCCAAGAGTCGACGTGACTTGTTCATCGCGAGCAGGATCGCTTGGTGAACCTGCTAAAGCTGGTGTAGTGACTAACGACATCACCATCAGCACTGCGAAAAACAAGCAATGAGTCTTCTAAATGACATTCAATCTAACAATCAGATTAATTCGTATATAAATATATCTAATACGTTTATATATTTATATGATCCTTCCATTGAATGGTTGGTGACTGGAAGAATACCACACCAACTACAACGCGGCAAAGAATATTGGATCGCAATATCTCCGTCGCAACCAAACTGGGGGCGATGGAGGGCACCACTGGGTGCGTGCTTGAACAGTTGGATGGCGAACGTGAACGGAAGGAATTCCGCGATGCTGTGTCGTCGAAGGCGCCTCGAGACGAACTGCCCGACGAGTGAAAAGAGCAATTAGTCGGTCCGCTGGATAAAATTCTGGAGGAATCGGTCGCCGGACGAATTACTACGACATCAACGACGCAGGGCAAACCGCAATTGAGGAACGTCGAGAGTGGGAGTCACAGTACGTGGATTAACCAATGGAGACCTTGTAGTAGTCAGTGTATTTCACGAGGTCACACTCCTGGAGTCCATTCGCAATTGTACTGTCGACAGAGACGTCGATGTTTTCGGTGAGGATCGGGAACTCTTCCTTCGCGTCTTCGGCCAGCTCATCGTAGTGACAAACTCGGGAATCAGAGGGGATATCTTCAACCGGCTCAAGTGTGATAGTAGGGCTCATGGTACAACATACCAATTACAGCGTCTTCAATATTTTTGTGATGATAATCTATGGCTGTCAATTCGGAACTGGATTTGGGGGCTATAGCTTGACAATTGTCTAACGATGATATTTGCGAAACCTGTGCCACTCGTAGTCGGAGGCAGCTTCGTCGAGTAGATCGGGATCGATATCGAAGACTCAGCAACTTTCGTGTGGTCAGCTGTGAACTCGAGCGACTCGTAGACGACAACTGCCAATTGGACCCGGTCGCTGTACTCCTCTGTGAGCGGCTCAGGCATGGACTTGGCCTCAGCCATCTCGAGGACCAGCTCACCGATCTGGCAGGCGTCCGTCATCGGCTACCCGACCGTCATCGCATGGGCAACAACGAGTGCCCCGGCGATCATCACGAGTGTGTTCACGATGACGTTTGCAATTGGGTCTGGGTGGATCGGTCCAGCTGACCACTCGAGGGTCACGGCATTCGCACAGAAGATTGCGACCGTCTGGCTGTACGACCACATCTATATCACCCTGAGACGGTCGTTTCTCGATACGTAAGCGTAGCCGTAGCTGGTCGTTGGGACGTTGTCATGGGGCTCTCAGCGGTTCAGAAATTCCTCGAGGTCCCGAAAGGAGACCCGTGCGTTCTTCGGTCCCAGTACGAACTGGTCCTCACCTGCCTCGGAGACACGGTAGCCGTATTCATCGGAAACCTCGTGTACTGCCCACGGGATCTCGCGGTTGGTGAGCAAACATTGAAGGTGTATTTCCGAAATATGGGCGCGAATGATCAGGCGTTTATCGATACGTTCGCGGGTTCGTTTTACGAGAATGAGTCTGTGGTTGATGATCTGCTCCCATCGTCTGCGGAGGTCACAGGCAATAAGCGGAATATGATAGAGGCGACGTACGATATCGATGTCGACGCTTATGAGGGCTTCTTTGACGCGTATGTTGCAGCACTACAGGACGCGTTCGTTGACTTGGTCGTTGAGAACGAGGAGTTGATCGCAACTATTGACGAACTCTACGATGAGTCGATAGACCAGGTGTATGGCGTGTCACCTAGTTCGTAATGAGTCTCGGCTTGAAGAGTTCAAGAGTCGACTCGATATCGTGTTGTTCACGTGTTGTGCAATAATATATTTAAGATAGTGCTCTATCCAGAGGGTGAATTTCTATCTTAGTGCATAATCCCTCTTCACTCAGGGCAGCCATCGAATCCCAATTTTCGCTTGAGGACCGATACTAGCTAGTTCTCGAGTTCGGCGGCCTGCAGTACCTGAGTATATGACGCTCACTGCAGGTGATCGAGACCGCCGCGGTGCTCACGTTGCATAATCTCGCCTACGAACCGCCGGAGGGTGTCGACGAGTTCAGCCTCAGTGTCGTATGTTTCGATCCGCAGATCCCACCGTACTTTTGCCGACCGAATCATAGCACTTGTTACATTGTCTTCATGAACGAAGACAAGCCGGTCACCGTGGGTTTCTGCGAGAGTGGCAAGGATGCTTCCAGCTTCCTCACCGACACCGAAATTGTGCCCAAGAAAGGGAACGATGAACGCGGTGCCATTGCTACACCGGGTGTACTCGATACTCTGGGTCACTGCATCCACATCATCCGTATCCACATCGACGTCGAGAGCCAGAAACGCGTTTACTCCGGGCGTAGTTCGAAGCTCCCCTTGTATTCGCCGCAAGAGTGCCTGTGCCTCGTCGATGTCGGCTTTGTTCTGAAAGAGCCTCCGAAGCGGTCCCGGAAGATCGTCGATATCGATCTCTTGGCGCTCCTCTTCGCTCAGGATATAGTTGAGATTGAACGACTTGTACGGGCCCATCAGATAGAACAGGAAGCGATCGTATTTGACGTCCCCCAGCTGATCGGTGATTCGATCTCGTGTAATTTCCATGGAGTTTGCTCTTCTTCGAGAGTATATAAAGAACGGTGTTTCCGGGAAGTACTGGCTTGACAACGACTAAGAGTCTCCCGCTCGTCTTTCGAAGCAAGATGGCTACGAATTCTCGCGCTGCTAATGGGGACTTCCCAGATGATCCGGAGGAGTTGTTGCCCAACGACAGCATCCTCTCTCTGGATGAATACCTCGAGATGCATGCTGCCGTTGGTCATCGGACACGGTACGAGATCCTCTACCGACTCGTTCACGGCGGAGAGATGAGTCCAAAGGAGCTTGAGGAGGCAATGCAGATCGACGATAGTACCCTTCACTACCACCTCAACAAACTTCTTGATGTAAGTCTCGTTGAGAAGCGACAACGCACCGAACGGGGACAGGATGGGTTGTACACCTACTATCGAGCGACGGTCTTCGGAGAGGTCACACTTACAGAAGGCGTAGACGAACTGATCCGCGGCGAACAGGCGTTCGGAGAGATGTACGACAGTTCCATTGAGAAGTGATTCGAGATTTGTCTTGATCAGTGGATTCTGAGGGACGGACGACTTCTATGTTGGTTCCACACCAGCATTTGAGGCGCTCCTGAATTAGAGCTGTAGTCACAGTTTTCGCTCGAGGACCTGTGCTAGCTGGTCTTCGAGTTCGGCGGCCTGCAGTACCTTGATCTCGCTTTCGGCCTGTTCCTCGAGCGACGCAGTCTCTCGTTGCAGATCCTGGACGACGAGCAGCCCGTTCCACCCGGATCCGAAGTACTCCTCGTCATCGTGTCCGAAGACGTACTCCTCGTTGATTTTGACGGCTTCCAATCAGAGCAATACCCGGTCGATGAGACGATAGTCGCGACGGTATTCAAGGCCAATTCAGTTGCTCGTCAAAAGGATCATCCTGTCTCGATACCGGCGAAGTGGTCCAAACACCCTTTACTGCTTGCTGTAAACTGTAATCAGGACCGAAACCATGTCACGCACTCGAATCGGACTAACGGTGACCTCATTCGTGACTTCCTCTCGGTCGCGGACCTCCTCGAGGAGCCACAACTGGCCCAGCTTTACGCGTACTTTGCTCGCGAGGGCGAAGCTACTGTCCAAGAGGTCATCGACGAACTCGAGTTCGCACAGGGAACGGCGTACACCTACGTCAACCGGCTCGTCGACGGTGGTGTCCTTGAGATGACGCGAGACGAACAGCCCCGGCAGTATGCCGCCCGTGAGATCGACCTAACCGTGACGGCAGGCGGTGGTGATCGCAAGTACACGATTACGCCGGTACTGATCGACGCTGTTGGCCGTCGCGAGACCGATGGTGACATCAATACCTACATCGACCGCCACGGTGTCGCCGGGCTCGCGACGGCACTCACCTATGCCGTCGCACGAGAACGTGGAGAGGTAACTCATCGGCTGATGGCTCAGGATCTCGATATCTCGCCGCTGGCTGCGGAGATTATTCTTCAGGCACTCCGACCCATCGTGCACGAATACTACGAAATCGAGGACTCGGGAGCGTCGCTTGATGCGATTGACGTCAACGATCACAACGTGACTGACGACGCGTGAGTGCTCATCATTAACCCCCAACCCTACATAGATTGGAAAGGTTTTAACGAGTCACTGGTATGCCACTGCTCCTTTCCATATTGGCAGTTTGGCATTGTAGCTGTTCACGAAATTTCACGCCTCTCATAGCTTGGGGGACCGTAGTCTATTGGTTGCAGATACACTCGTATCCAACAGACGAGAATCGGAGAACGTGTTCGTGGATGGTAGTTGCGAGTTCGAGCATCGCATCAGCTTGTTCTGCGGTCGCAGCAGCCTCCCGATAGTACACCGCTGCCCGATTCGTTTTCCAGAGCTCGAGTAGTCGGTCTCCAAACGACTCGCTGAACAGGTTGATCTCTACAGCTCGTTCGTAGACTGCGGCGTGATCATGCCGAAGGTCTGCACCGCCTGCAGTATTGCGGTGGATGAGGTAGAACTGAATGCTCCGTTCGATGGCGACGAACGAAGTCTCGATAACGACGGTGTGGTGGCCGTTTCGTTCACGGAGTGTTGTCGCGGCCTCGAGGAGTCGGCAGGCTTTCCGTAGTTGGACGAGCGCCTCGTCAGTTACGTCGAGTCCTGTCTCAAGTGACTGGTCACGAGTATCCTCGAACGCTCTCTCAGCCGCTTCGAGCGCAGCGTCGACGTCGCTATCGTCCATTGGCCAGCACCTCTGTCTTGAGGTCGCTCAACGGTCCCGTATCGTATAGAGTCAGTCCGTCTGCGAATATTTCTTGGAGGCGGTCTGCTTGTCGTTCGGCCGACTCGGTGGATTCAACTAGTATTTCGAAGGTGTACCGATCGCCGTCGAATCGTTGACTGCCCAGCTCTTGGGCAAGTTCGTGAGCTCGCTTTTGATTGGTTGCCCGGTTCGTGCCGACTAAGACGAAACAATCGATGTCGCTCCGTCGGTCTGCGTTCCCTCGAGCGACGCTTCCAAAGAGCAGGATTCCCGCTACGTCCTCGAGTTCCTCGAGAATTTTTTCTTGGAGGCTGTGGACGGGGTCTCGAAACTCTTCCTGTGGTACTCGAAGGATAGGATCGTCGGGGCTGGTGAGTCGATTGCGATTGATCTGAACGAGTTTCTTTCCACCTTCTGTTGTGGTGGTTACCAGTCCCAGCGACTCGAGGTCTTCAACGGCGAGTGAGATACTTCGGTGAGGACGGTCAATTGCACGTCCGAGATCGCGAATTCCGAACGAGGAATGCGGGGTGTCGACTAAGAGAGAAAGAATTGGCCCGCAGGCAGTATATCTGAAAACGTCCTCGTTTGGAACGGGTATCGGAATGGAAACAGAACTGTGGCTACTTCTATTATCCATAGATAACAAGAGTATCCATAGTGCAAAGTAGATTGTGGTGGGTGTTGCTGCTCGGTTCAATTCGATAGCTCCACCAATACCGACGGTGTACGAGTAGTGACTAACCTTCATAACGAGAATGCTGACTGGAGATTGGCGCTCTCAGAGCAAACCAACTGCTGCAACGAGGTGTGTCATCGCAGCAATGATCGGCACAAGAATCACGGTCCGCATGACGAACAAGAGAACGAGGTCCCGGAACCGAATCGGAATATCGCTAAACATATCCATCATCATCGGCGCAGTTGCCGAGAAGAAAATCAGCTGGGAGATCGAGAGAAGAGCAATAAAGAACCGCGCCATTGCATCAGCCTCGGCGACAAGTAGTGCCGGAATGAACATCTCCGTGATTCCGATAATCGTTGCTGGAGCAACGACTTCCGCATCGGGAATCCTCAACAGTTCAATGATTGGCACGAGCGGCTGCGAGAGGATTTCAAACGTCGGTGTATGCTCGGCAATAATCACTGCTGCGAGACCAATCGAAAGAATCGTTCCAAGTATGAGGACGGCAAGTTTGAGTCCATCAATGAAGCCACGAGCCGATGCTCCAACAATGGTGCCTCCTTCTTCGGCCTTTTTGACCGCTTCAGAGAGTCCAAAGTGAAAGTAATCTCCAACAGAACCCCGGAACGGCGTCTCCGGGTTCGGTTCGGCGATATACTCCTCAGGCACGTTACTTAGTGGTGGGATTCGAACCAGAATAACTCCCGAAATCGCAATGCAGACAAGGTATGCCAGGAAGATGATTGGGAACAGCTCTAACAAGTCCACTGTAGCAGCAACGACCCCGACAAACCCGATTGATACCGTTGCAAAGCACGTACTGATGATGTATACATCCTGTTTCGAGTATTCTCCACGATCGAAGACATTGCGAGTAATGTAGAGTCCGACGCTATAGGAGCCGACCCAGGAGGCAACGCTATCGAGTGCTGCCCGTCCGGGGACTTTGAATAACGGCCGCATGATCGGACGGGCCATTGTACCGACGAACTCGAGCCCACCCAACTCCACGAAGAGGTTGATAAAGATCGCGCCGATCGGGATAATCACTGCGACACTCAAGATAAGCGTCCCCCAGACGAGTCCACCGGTCTCCGGTCCAATCATCCAGCTAGGACCGACCTCGAGAAAGAGGAAGGGAGCAAGGATGGCGCCGGCAACTCGAAAGAACCAGAACGGTGCCGACGTTTCCCAGTACGGAAGCGTCAACTTCCCTGCAAGGTCGTCGTCGATCGAAAGGAAACCACGTTTCCGAAATTCTGCAATCGTTGTCAAGAGACCGCCAGTGATGATCAGAAGCAGTGCATAGACACCCGCAAACATCGGAAATGATCCGGTTATCCAATTGACGACGATATCAAACGGGACCGTCACCTGCCCGTCCCAGGGGATAGGAAACAGAAAAAACACGAACCCAACGAGGAACGCCAGTACGAATTTCGAGACAGGTCCACGCCGAATCTCTGTCAAATCGATATCGTCTATCGTTTTCGGTTCTGAAATCGATTCTACCCGCTTTGTTTCCTGTTCGTCGTTCGACCAAGTAGTCTGATCAAACATAGAATATCGATATGAGCCCAACTAACAAGCCACATATAGTACCATATGGAGTCTGGTATAAGTTACTGTGGACGGGTGCGGTACGTGTCTTTATCCTCTCATCGTTGCTAAGCGGTAGCGCCAACGTCTCTCGAGGTCATCAGCACGTGCTTTTGACTCTTTAGCGGGTACTAATGGCAGAATTCGGGATCGGATTGAGGTCGTGCAGTTGGAGACAACTGGAAATCGGGAGTATTGCGAATATAGCGCGCGGCCATATTAAACAAATACTCGCTCCAGGGGGTGTATTTCGAGTATCTGGCACAACTTTTCACTCCGAGGGGACTATCGGCTTACAATTTCCGTTTGAGGACCTGTGCTAGCTAGTTCTCGAGCTCAGAGGCCTGCAGAATCTTAATCTCGCTCTCGGCTTGTTCCTCGAGCGACGCTGTCTCGCGTTGCAGATCCTGGACCACGAGCAGGCCGTTCCACCCGGACCCGAAGTACTCCTCGTCATCGCGTCCGAAGACGTACTCCTCGTTGAGGCGCAAAAAGGCGAGATACTCGAGTGTCTCCTTGATCCCTCGCCGAATCGTGTCCTCGTTGGCGCTATTCTTCACCTCGACGATCAGGTACTCGTGGTCGCCGTCTTCCGAGATGATCTCGAGAACGATCACGTCGGGTCGCCCGGTGTGGTCCTGGTATTTCTTGTCGAAATAGTTGCCAGCGATCTCCTTTGCGACGAGTTGCACCTTGTCGGTTCGGGACTGGCTGTCCTCCTCGTCGGGAACCGCGGTAAACGAGAGGTTCCGATCGCGTACAGAATTATAACACGCAGCGACCGCATCAATCACTCATCGATCAAACACCAACGGAGGTACTAAACAGACGGTGACCTTTCTGCGCTCTGCGTCCCAAATTGCCAGAGGTGATTTTCTACTGACAAAATACTAACTATATACAATAAGAAATACAATTTTTCTGTCTCAATAGAACAGACCTAACCTAAGAAATTTACTCTAGCGGCCCCCAAAAGATAGTGATGAAGGTATCGGACGAATCACACTTTCATTTAGATGAAAGTACATTAGTGAAAGACATCTCATTTGAGCTGGTGGAAGGCGGCTGTGGAGTTGAGGTCCTCGATCAAATCGACCGACACCGGTATGTTCTTTGGACACCTAATACCGTTTCACCGAAACAGATAGCCAGCGACCAACTCTTGTTTCCTGTCGACGCAGCAGTATCGATAATGACGAACGCGATTACGCTGCCAACCGTTGTACCAGTACACGTACGGGACGGAACAAGATCGTTTGTATCAAGCCTCGAGCAGTCATCACACGAAACGTTTTCTCAGGGAGTCTATACCCTCGAACTCTCTGCCCCGGTTACACTCTATCTTCAGGTACAGAGTGCTATCACTATCTCTTCGAATTTTACACAGACCTACATCGATTTCGGTGATGAAACAGAAGTACTGATTGGAGCGTGTTCGGACCACGAAGAGCCATTGCCACCGTCACGACGACCGATAATCCGCAGGATATGATGGCCGCCGTCTCAACGTTCGCGTCAGCACTCAAAACACAAAGTCCCGAACGATCGTTTCCCTCGAACCGCGGTCATCCTCCAGTCGTCAAGCTTGGAGAGAAGCTGCACATTCCGGCTGGTATAGAGCGTTTAGATTCGGATATCCGCCTCGAAATCCCGGCTAATTACCCATCGATCTACGCCGCCGCTCCGCTCGCGTACTATCTCGGGGCTGATGTTGTTCCGGCTGAGACGCCACAATTGGTCACCGAATCTGGCTTCCGGTACGCCCTTGACACAGGGAAACGATTCGAGGACACTGTCGAAAAGATACTGAAACAGGTATTTTTCCTTGACTGCATCGTCCGAACCGAAGGCGTTCACCCGATCGATCTCCACGAGCGTCGAGCAGTAGAGCCGGATCTCGATCACGATCCTGTCTCGCTATATGGCTGTTCACCTGCTGAGCGTCTCGAAGCCTACTTCGACGTCCCGTATTCGACGATCGAGCCACACATCCCGGACTGGATGGTCACTGCTCACGTCGACCCCGAACCCGAGCACGTCGAAGTACTACCCTTTATTTCACATCGTCTCGCCGTTGTGAGAACATCTCGCGGACGTGAGATTTCACCGGAAAACCAACAAAAAGCACTCCTCGATGAGTTCCTTCGAAATAGCAACGAAACTCGAGAAACGAGTGCCGCAACGTTCGCTGAGCCGTATATTCGTCCAGAGCGCAACGGCTCACTTGAGGAAATATGGATTGGCAACGGGATACCACTCGGAGCGAACAAAGCGCTACTCGATGCATATTACAATCGCCTCGGTCGACGACCGACCGAGGACGATATCGATATTACTGTCGTCTACAACGATATCGATCTCTCGAGTGTATTAACTGATGTCGATTTTAATATGGATCACGAGAGAGATATCGTCGACGAAGTCTACGGCTCCCGTGATGACTTACCGTTCAAAATCACCATCCACCAGAACCCGACGGTCGACGAATTACGATCAATTCTTCAAACACAGACCGATTTCCTTCATTACATCGGTCATATCGACGACGAAGGATTCCAGTGCGTAGACGGGGTGCTCGACGCGGCGACGCTCGACGCTGTCGGCATTGACGCGTTCTTCTTGAACGCGTGTCGGTCTTACAGGCAGGGTTGTCATCTCATCCGAGGTGGAAGTATTGGTGGGATCGCTACGCTGGGAGATCTGATCGACAGTGAAGCAGTAAAGATGGGTCAGACGATTGCTCGCCTGCTCAATCGTGGTTTCCCGTTGTATGCCGCTCACGAAATCGCACGCGAAACGATACTGCTGGGTGGGCAATACGGTGTCGTCGGGGACGGCGGATTTTCGATCGCTCAAGCGGAGAGTTCCGTAGTAAACATGTGTGAAATCGAGTCCGCTGACGACGGCTACGAGGTCGAAATCAAAACCTATCCGACTAGCTTGTATGGAATGGGAACGGTGTTCATCCCCTATATTGACTCACACGACAGGTACTTCCTGTCTGGAGGCCCACTCGAAACATTCAAACTTTCTACCAATGAAGTTCAACAGTTTCTTCTGCTCGAAGATATCCCGGTTCGAATAGAAGGTGAATTACGCTGGAGCCACGATATCGATATCGTGGAGTTGTGATTAGCGGATTCCCCGCCGTTCGCCGCAGCCACACTTCCCGCCTGCGACAGGAGCAGACAGAGGGTAAACAACACGCCCATCATCCGTGGGTGATCTTTGAGGAATTCAACGGCCTGGTTCTTGGAGCAAGTCTTTGCATCGGACATTGCAAATGCATATGTGACGCCCCGAATATTAAAAATATCTAAAATTTTCTATCTCGAATATAAATATTATATTATTTTTAATCTATGTGAGCAACTATGATCACTAATGAATATAAAATATTTTAGTAATTGAGACTGTATAATATGGGGATCTCTGGTGTGGCGCTGAGTGGACGGAAAAGTCGAAAACCGAAACCTGGTTTGATTACCACCGCTCGATGCCACGAATTGGAAAACAATCATGGCTCTGGTAAGTTAATTATAGGGCCTTTCTCTGATGAACATTCTGGTAAACGATGGAATCATTCTGTATGGTCGAAATTCCGCAAGCGTAGCAGGCCAAGCTCTTCAAAGTTTGACCCCAAGGCGGTTTGATCTACTGATAACATCGTCGCTTATTTGCTCTTGAATCCCAAGTACCTGAAAGGCACAGGTCCACGATAAACAGCCTTCGCTCGCAAATATATCTAATGTCAGGCATTATTCATACGGAGTGATTCTCGGAGTCCACACTGTAGACAGTCACTAACCCGATATGGCTCTCGAGAGAAGGGTGCATTCTCTTGCTTATGACTCTCTGTCCGAATTTGGATGGTAACAGTATGGATCGTATTTTGGTTACAATCAGTACAGTATTCCATTATTTCACCCGGGTT
This sequence comes from Natronococcus sp. CG52, assembly GCF_023913515.1. Taxonomy (NCBI): domain Archaea; kingdom Methanobacteriati; phylum Methanobacteriota; class Halobacteria; order Halobacteriales; family Natrialbaceae; genus Natronococcus; species Natronococcus zhouii. The sequence goes on along the minus strand of NZ_CP099393.1, from coordinate 357,884 downwards.
GTTGCTTGTCGTTGCCATTGCTTATAGCACTGCCCATATAAAGATAAAACCGTTCTACGTACATCGTGAATTTTCCACATATTTGCCAAGTACTAGTATGGATGTACCATAACCAAAACTAGTCGGATAGATAAGGTAAGTGATCTAGCGTTATACGATCAAAAAGATCAAAGGTTAATACTCCCGAAACAACTATCAGCTGATTGTAAAATGAGATACACCGGATCAGCTAGATATTCGGTAGAGATATTCTCAATCCTTATCCGTCTTCTCGATGGTACTCGCACGAATATCGACTAGTCTCTGTATCTGGCCAGCCGTGAGGCTGATCTCCACCGGGATGTCAAGGGGGAAGCGCTTGAGCGAGAGAAGCTCGGCACGTACTCGAATTTTGATGAGGATCTGATTACTATTGAGCTTGAGACCGGTGCCGGTGGGAGTCGCTGGAAGTTCCGGACGAGCAGCTCGGACTGAGGGATGATTTTCAAGGATGGCTGGTAGCGACATACGGCTGAGTTGGACGGAGAGATTTACGCGCGGCCCGATGATCGAAACGACGTCCGGATTGGGTTTCATCATCGGCTTGAACGGAACCGGGACCTTGCTGTTGGGGTGCGAACGCTGCAAGTGTGCTTTCGGAACATGGGGGCGAACGGTCAGGCGTTTATCGATGTGTTCGCGGATTCGTTCTACGAGAATGAGTCTGTGATTGATAATTTGCATCCATCGTCTGCGGAGGTTACGGGTAACAAGCGAAATATGATGGTAGCAACGTACGATATTGATGTCGACGCTCATGAGGACTTCTTCGACGCGTATGTTGCAGCGTTACAGGAAGCGTTCATTGACTTGGTAGTTGAGAACGAGGAGTTGATCGCGACTATTGACGAACTCTACAATGAATCGATAGACCAGGTGTATGGCGTGTCGACCAGTTCGTAGTAATACTCGGCTCGAGGAGTTTCGGGACCCACTCGATGATTCGGTAGAATCGTTCTTCGATGGATGTGACACCCATAATTCCATTCCACTGTTCGAAGAGGGCACGATTTGGGATCTGACCGAGGTCACGTAGTTGGAAGAGATCGAAAGTCGAGGGTATTACTAAATCGACGAACTACTATATTTAAGTCAGTGTCCAATTCGGAGGATGAATTTCGAGTGTAGGGCAAAACTCCCTCTCTCAAGGCGGCCATTGAGTCACAATTTCCGTTTGAGGACCTGTGCTAGCTGGTTCTCGAGTCGCTCTTCAACGCCCCCGAAGAAGCGATCGGTAGTCATCCGGCGGTCGTTCGCCATACTGTTAGATGCTACGTTAGGAAGTTGAATGTTCTTCTTCCAATGAGTCTGTCTATCCATTTCGAAGTAGCCGATATCGGAACAGGCTAAATCACGATTGGCGGGCTTGAGACGTAAGCTACAGCTTCTGCTACAGAAGTGGATCAGTTTTCCAAGGCAGACGTTGTAGCGGGATTTTCCCGCAGTCCCGATGCAGATACGTATTGGTGCCCTGGACAAATGCGACAGTTCGGTCAGACTCAGTAGCTGTTTTATCGTTCTGAACGGGTTGTTCGAGTGTGAATCCGCGCTCGAGGATCGTATTAGAGAAGGGAATCCACACCCACAGTACTCCTACTTGAGCGTGCATCTTACACTTTTGCTATTTACCGAAGAACCTCGCGTATTGCTCCCAACTTCGCCTTCTTTAGCCGCTCAAGCCTTCGCTTCAACGACTTCTGTTACTGCGTAGAACGGCATTGTGTCAACGAGTGCAACCAGGAGTTTGACCACATACTGACCAATGACAATCGATACTAGCGCCCAACCCCATAATGGGTCGCCACCAAGTCCCAGAGCGGGAAAAATCGCAAATCCGAGTGTGATGAACACAACTGTATCAACGCCTTGACTGGCGGCCGTCGAACCACAGTTCCGTACCCACCGATGGCTATCCCCGGTTCGAGACTTGAGATTCGAGAACAGTCGAACATCCAGGTGTTGAGCGATTGCTAATGCCACAACCGATGCCAAAATAATCGATGCTGAGTCACCCAATGTAGCCTCGAACGCTGTTTGACCTTCGTAGAACGGTGCTGTTGGCATCCAGATCGCCAGGAAGACCAGCACGTATGCCACAATGAGAGTGAAGACAGTCCCGTTCACGACCGACGCTGCGTACTCACGCCCGTGGTATTCCACAAGCAAGTCAGACGCTAGATATGCGACGCCAAACGCAACGAATCCGGCCGGGATAGCGACTCCGCCGATTCCGAGTAACTCGATCCATGTTAATTTCGCTGCCAGCACATTAGCGAGCACGACGGATCCTGCAAATAGGGCAGTGAAGATCGCTCGAGTGTCTTCAATTTGCACGCAGAATCACCCACGTGATCTGGAACCTCTTGTTATACACTAACAATGATTGAATCCTATCTCTGGTAGCTTCTGTCCTTCTCGGAATCATATCTGTAGAATATGGGTAGAGCATATAGTCTTATTGGTTGGTCATACAGAGAACTGCGGAATTCATAGATATCCCCTTGGACTCCGAATTTAACTTGAAAATTCTCTCCCTTTCGCAGGAAATATTTGGGTTAGGAGGGATTTATGTGAATTAATGGATATAAGAATTTTTCAGATAGGATTGGATTCAAGTAATTAGACTAAGATAATTACTTAAACGCTGTCATCAACCTCAAATATATCCGAAAACTGGCTTGTTTCTATATATTAGTTAGTCGATTTGATCAAAGCGATTCTTGGACAAATTCTGCAGTGATTTTAGACTGCTGACTCTGTGCTGCGGAGTCCAAAAGACGGCTACAGACTGAAAGGACCTGACGTATATTTCCTTGTGACCGCTGTAATACCATATCTAGTCCATCCTCAGTAAACGGCTGTACACCGACTGCTTCGCCTATGCGCTCCTGTTCAAGATACTCTTCAACCAACTCATGGAGATGCTCGTTCGTAAGCGGTCGAAGGGCGACTTCTTGACCGATTCGCTCACTGAATGCATGGTACTCACTCATCACGTCCTGCCAAACTTCGGGTGCACAACCGAACAAAAGACAGAGCCCCTCACTGTTTTGATCCATCAGGTGACGAATGCTGTTCAGCGTTGCCTGCTCGTCTTTAGACGAGAGTCGCGCAATGCTCTCAAATTCGTCGATGAAGACAAAAACGGCAGTGTATCCTAACTCAAGGAGCACATTCTTCAGTGCTGTAAACGCTCGTACGCCCATCGTATCGTCGTCTAGAGCCGTGTGGATCTCCATTTCTTTCCGCTGTTCGTATCGAATTCCTTCTGCGGTGAGCCACTGCCACGCGTATAGATTCGTGTCCTCGTACACCATATGCACGATCGCTCTAGCGAAGTCTGCGAACTGCGTCACGTCGCTCAATCGCTTGATGGTCTCTGGAATGATTTCTGATAGGAGTACCTCTCCTTCGTCAATAAGCGAGCGCATCGCATTTGCACCAACGGGGTTCGTCTCGGTGATCTCTCGTGCAATTGATGCAAGATACTCATACGCGATATCCTGTACCTCACTGAAGCCGAGGTCATACATGAACTCATGATAGATGTCGACGAACCCCTCTCCGGGTTGAGCGACGTAGCCGACGACGACGTCTTTTCGATCTCGGAGAAGTGATCGTGTGTACTTGAGTGTATGAGACTTGCCGTTACCGTACTTTCCAGTGACGACAAGGTGCTTCGATTTGCCCGTTGATAGCGTCGTCGAGACCGTCGAACTGATCGCAGCCGTCGCTTGTTCTTGCCCGCAGTATATTTCTGGATTTTTCGCGGGAACCGGACTATACGGAAACGGATTCTCGTCGAGTCCGAATTGATCGTAGTTCTGTGCCTCGTCGCTGATGTTGAAGGCTTCGCTCATTGGTCTGGTGTGAACGTAATCTCGCGGTCGTACACCGCGAGATAGTAGTACTGTTTGTCGAACTGTTCGAGGCCGGCCATTACTTGGCGAGTCGACTGCGAGGTCGAAACGAGTGAGTCACCGTCTGCAAGTTCAATTTCTTTGATACCCAGCGCCGAGTCTTTCGCCGCCGTATCCAGCGGCGCACCTGATAACTCGAGTTTGCCGACGTTCTCCTGACAGAGTTTCGAGAGTCCTCGGTCGAACGTCTCTCGAGTACATCCAAGTCGTTCACAAGTTCGCTCTCGGAGCCGCGGGATCGAGAGATAGCGCTGGCGAAGGTTGACACCAGCCGTCTCCTCGAGTTCGTCGTAGATCTCGAGGAGAACGTACTGGAAATTCTCCGGAAGGGATACACGATTGACGACGTAGTAATCGCCTGTGAAGGCGTTCCGTTGGATTCCGCCGAGTCGTTCACCCCAACTTCCAATGACCTCGATCCCGGTCTGGTTGAACGAATAGGACGAGAATTCGTGTGCGTCCTCGAGGTGTTTGAGCAGTTTATCGGGGCCGATTGGCCCGATTTCGGACAGTGCCTCAGAGAAGGCACTGTAATGCGGGCTTCGAACAGTCAGAATATCATCCGCTGTCGACCAATCTTCGTCACGGATTGCGTCCAGAAACCGCTCTCCAACAGGGGTCGTCCGGTAGACTGCTTCCTCCTCGCTGTCTTCCGCGTTGTGTTCTTCGAGTAGTCCGATCCGTGTGGCTTCGAGAACCGTCTCTCGGGCGCGTCGATTCGTGATATCCAGTGCGTCTTCGATCTCGGCCGTCGTGTTCCCGATCGTCTCACAGAGGTGAGTAAGTTCCGTGAGTCGGCCAAGAGTCACGGGGCGAACCGTTGCGCGTTCGGTGGTCATGATAACCTCCGAACTTGCTGCTTGGCCGTTCTGTATGCTCGTTGTGTTACTTCGTTGCCCTGGAACCGGAGATCAAGATAGTCCTCGATATCCTTGCCAGCAGCCGAGACGTACCGAAATCGGCGTAATTCCGCGGCCAGTGCCCAAAGGTTGTGCTTAACCAGCGCATCACGATCCTCTCGGATATCGTTGAGTGTTCGGGACCCACAGACGGGACAGGGACAAGGGAGGTATTCGAGCTCATCGATATTCCACAGCTCTTCACCGCCGAATCCGGGGAGCAAGTAGTTTCGATTGCCTGCGCTTCGAATGAAGGCAGACGAATCGAAACTATCCACTCCAAGATAGAGCAAAAGGGGCTGATAGACCAGTCCGCCAAGCCCATAGACGTGGAGGTGTTTCTCCGTCGCAGTTCGGGCTGCCAAAACGAGTTTTGTGACTTTTTTGTAATCTGTTCGTATTGGGACGAGACTCCCTAGCGCATATCCATCGAAATCACCTCGGATTTCTAGATATCGAATACTGTTTTGAATCGTCTCCGGATCATACCCGTGAACACTTGCGAGCAGAAGTTCATCCCCATTATGACGATCGCTCGCTTCTAACGCAAGTTCAACACTTCGATCGATTCGACGTTGATTCTTTGCCGCCCGATTCTCTCTGGATAGTGGAATGTCTACTGTGCCAAAAATATCGGCATCGAACAACCGTTGGGTCTCGAGAGTTTCTCGAGGTGTTGTATCTGGTGCTGTCTGACTGAAATCGTACCCACCACTATCGGCATAGACGATCGTGTTCTCCGGAACACCCATCTCCTCTCTGAGCGTCACCCCATCAGTCAACCGCTCCCACATTGGATCCCGGTTTCTGATCGCACGGGCGTTGATCATCGCCGTTGGGAGATCCGGGATCATGTCTACGTATGCTGGTGTGTTGTCACTCGACCGCTTCCCAAGGTTTCGGACGGGAAAGAGAACTGGGGTATGCAGTTCTCCATGTGGAAGATCGAGCACTTGCTGTCGATACAGCATCGGGTTTTAGCTCAGCTGGCCGAAATAAAGTAATTTGCATATTAAGACTACAATATTTAAATCTAATCTAGAACAGATAGAGAGAACGGACAAAGTACCTGAGTTAGGATCTAGAAATCAGACAGATCCTGCTGTGAGGTCGGCTTAGAGAGACAGGCTGATTCCACTTCGTCAGGTGTTTCGAGTTCACCACCAGGGTCGAGACGGGCTGCAAAGTTTTTCAGGTAGGTCCCCTTCAGCGCAACGACGATCGTGCCCTGTTCCTTCGCTTGGTCGGTCCGAGCGGGAACCGAAACAACGTTCTCGTATCGATCTGCGACCTCCTCCTGGTTGAAGGTCACGCCGATCGAGGTCTCGGGCAATGCAGCCAAGATCTCGGGCACATCCAGGGCCTGATAGTAATCCCTCCCAAGTGCCAGAAAGACAACGTCGTAAGAGGTGGCGGAGATCACTTCCTGCGTGCGCTCCGAAATCTGTAGTGACGCAGAACGGGATTCGATTTCGCTATCAGTCATCTTTGCGAAGGTCACGTCGTACGGCGGAAGTTCCTCGCGCTCTTCGACGAGTCCGAATCCGGCACTGATGAAATAGCGGTCGACGGTATGCCGATCGGCGCGGAGGGAGTCTGTTGCTTCACTAATGTACCGCTGCTGGCGCCCCCCATAGAGCTTTCGTGCCGGCAGACTGACAGCCTCCTCACGATCGCGAAGGGTATCGAGACCCGCCTTGTCGATGTCTGCCGCGTCGAAGACGGCGCTCTCGTCTGGGTACGATTTCTTGTTCGAACACTGATCGATGATGAGTATGTCCATGATTAGAACTCCATCAGCCCCTTTTGAACCATAAATTCCGGCACGAACTCGCTGTCATATCCCAGTCGATCGAGAACGGCCGCCCGAAGGTCCTGTGATCGCTCGTATGACTCGACGGCACAGCCGTGTTGTTCGATGTTCTGGACGACATCACGATGAATCGTCTCCTCGGGATCGTATAGGAAGACATTCTGGTATCGTGCACAGAACTCGCCGACGGATACTGCCATGGCATCCGAATCGAGCGAAACTGACGCTGGTGCGTCCGCCCACCACTCGTGAACGCCCGTTTCGCTTATCACGCCAACCTCGGCAACCGGTAGGTCATGGACGCTCGACCAGAAGTCTGTGTGTTCGGTAAGGAAATATCCCTCTATCAAGCTCTTTTTTGCGATCGCATCAGTAGCTGGTGTGACGACAAGTGTTTTCGGGAGATCTTCCTGGAACTGATCGTAGAACCGTTTCGTATTGTGAAATCCTCGACGACGGTTGCGATTGTTCCCTCGGAAGATAGCGACTTCGATGCCGTATTCTCGACAGATTTCACAGTCGCATTCCGTCCATGGCTCTTCTTTGAGGAGTTTCTCGTATTCCTTGAGCAACCGCTCATCGCCGATCCAGTCCGCATAATCCTCAACGAGTTCTTTGATCTGGTTGAACGTAGCAACATCATCTATCTCCTCTTCGTCTTGTTCGATTGTCTCTGCCATCCTAGGGAACTCCTCAAATTTCTCTCGAGCAGTCCCGATCAACGTTTGATACTGTTCGAACTCGACAGGGGATTCGGGGTCGTCCTCTCGAAGAAGTTTGATTACCTGCTTTCGGAGTGAGCGACTGAAACTCGCCCGCAGTTCGCGACCGTGATCGTAGTGGTCACGGAAGTGGTCCTCAACATCCCGAAGTAGACGCTGGTCGTACTCGTCGTCGTGGCGATGGTTCTCTAGGTAGGACGCCAACTCGTCGAGGGCGTCTTCCGCCTCAGCGGCCCACTCTCTGATCGCTTGGGACATCGATTCATCCTCGTCGAATGCTCGCAGCGAATGGAGCAACTCCTGTCCACGGAGGGCGGTTTCGATCTGTTCCTCGAGTGGATCCCTGTTCGAGCCGAATCGGACGCGAAGCGCGTCGTAGCGGCGTTCGCTATCGAGGTGGTAGTTGTCACCGCCGGTCCAAGCCGACCGGAGCATACTCGCGCTGTCGAAACTCGTCATCCCGGTTTGACCGATCGCATCGAACGCATCGGTTTTCGCGAACCCGAACACGTGTGTATCGACTCGCGTCTTCCGGGCTCGTTCGTGTTCTTTGACCGCGTTCCCGACGCCGGTAACGATATCCCGAATTCTGCTAGCGTTGCTCCCGGCGACGCCGCCGATACCGACGTACTGATAGCCCAGGTCGAGTACCTGATCCGCTGCTCGCGTGTACGACGTCGGATCCCAGCCCTGAATCGCGACCATCAGCCGGAAGGAGTAGTTGTTAGCGTCGTACAACTCCTTCATCTCCGCGGCGTTGTTGAGCGTCAGTTGGTATCGGAACTCCGTGTCGTCGTCTCGGTAGACGGCCCGGGGGTCGTCGTCAAGGCGCTCGAGCACTGCTGCCGGATCGCCCTCGAAATCTTCCTGTTCGAACGGCTCGACGGTGGATACATCGTATATCGTCGGGTCGTAGTCATCGACGTAGTCCGGCCACTCTGTGGGCCAGTCGTCGACCATGACGTCGACTTCGTCAGTCAACGCTTCGGGGAGGTCACTCGGCGTGAGAGGGGAGTCAGCGAACGCGCGTTTGTCGAGATAGAGACGGGTCTCGTGTCCAGACCCGAGCACTAGGTGGTCGATCGTCACGCCAACTGTGACGCCGAGGTCTTCGTAGAACGCCAGCATCTCGTCGTTGTCGTAGGGAGGGAACGGGAGCGATTTGTAGCCCCAGGCGCCGCAGTCACTGATCGTCGGGAGCCAGTCAGGGATATTGAGATCTGATCGTTCGTCGTAGACTCCATAGGATGTGAGTTGATCGAATTTCGTGGCGCTCTCTTCGACCTGTTCGCGTGAAATGAGCACGCCGTCTATTGGGGTTGTTTCGTAGTCGAAAATATCCCAGATATAGTGTTGCTCGCGCTCCTCGGTCCCGAGCTCCGAGTGCTCGTCGTGCTCGAAGTCATAGTAAGCATCGACGTTGTCATCCCATTCAGGAACGTAGAACCTCACAGATAGTGTTCACCGTCTCAAGGTTTGCGCGTTCTTCTATATGAATCTCCCCACTTCACCTATGTTCATATATGCGACTACCCCCTCCATTCATTTAGGCATATATAATATATTATTTATAGTAATATGTGGGGTAGAAGTCCTGTTTCGGGATTTTTTGAAGACGATCGAGATCCACTTCATCTGCTTGGGACAGTTGCCAGACGAAGTCGAAGAACTCTCGAGCGGCGGCCCCAAAGTTGGTCGCTTCCGTGTAGATACCACACTCGGGATTCCAGTCGTAGCTGTTTTCCATGAAGTTTGCTGACCCAATAAGCGTCGCCCCCTCCTCGGCGTGGCCGATCGCCTGTAGTTTTGCATGGATTCCGAATTCGGCGAGTTCTCTCGCATCTGTTTCGGATGTGATGCGCTCAAACTCCTTGTAGCGAGAGTAGGTTCGGATTGTTACGTTCTCACGATTCGTATCGAGTTCACCGATCAGATTGTCTCGCAATCGTTCCCACTGCCACTTTTTCCGTGTATGGCGTGTGAGCAACCGAATCTCGTATCCCTCGCTCAGGAGTTGGCGAAACTGTGATGCGTACTCCGAAAACGTGTCGTCGTCGTACGGCGTCATAATTCGCAGGATGCGTTCATCCAGTTCTTCGTGTAGGCCCTTGCTCACCAACTCGTCCGTAAGTTCGGTGAACCGACGAGAGTCCGGCCCTTTCGTCTTCGACCACCGGTTCAACTGCGCCCGTTCTTTCCGAAGCCCCGTCGAATCGCCGACGAATGCATTCATCTGTTCTTCACCGAGAACGTCTGGATCCGGGAGCGTGTACGCGAAGTATGTCGGCTCGATAACGCCCTCCTCAAGTTGTTCAAACTGGTTGACAGCGAGCGACTCCCGGACAGACGGCTCGACACCCACAGTCAAATTGGCGGCCTGTTCGCGTCTCGTCTCGATATCTTGCAATCGATCGATGAGAAACGCGACGATGTTTTCCCATTGGTCACGTGCTCCTTCTACTACTGGTAACTCGTGAAACCGTAGCAGTTGAACGCCGTTTCGCTCGGTCAACTGGCAGCTTATTTCAGGGACAGACGAAAACAATTTGTACGACTTGTAAACGGTAGTGTCCAAGCGAGTCGAACTGTATTCGGCTGGAAGTTGATCAACACCCCGTGATCGACACGTCTTCACAGTCTCACAAACGAATTGTGCGGCAGTTCGTGAGAGTTCAGTCGTCTCAACGACGTCCTCTATCGTTATCACCGAACCGTTCTCTCGCAGGTGGTCTTCGTTCGTGACCAGTAGTTGCTGTATGACTGTCTGTTCACGATTCAATCTGTCGACAGCCACGGAAATCGCTGCTGTGATGCTTTCCGGATCCAGACACGGCTCTCGGTTCGGTTCTGCCAAGAGCACATCGTGGTTCGTGTGTGGGACGTTGACTCGCTGGTCTTCGTCCTCGAGTGTGGCAACGATCTGGCTCAGTAACATCTCGTCACGCACTCCTGTCATCGCCCGAACCACTTCGGTGGTCCAGGCATATGACGGCAGCGGTTGATCGGGCCGATCATACAGTATTTCATCGGCTACTTCCTCTGTGCAGGGTTCGTATCCGTATGTCCCCAGGTCACCGAAACCGAACGAGGCGAGGAGTGGTGCTGTGACAGTCTCGTCGTATTCATCTTGGAGGAACGATTCGAATTCTCTCCGTGAGAACCCCTGGACATCGTCTGGAAGGCGTCTCAACAATGCCCGCACTCGAGGTAATTCGGTAACGACGAGTTGCTGGAGCAACGGGAGCGGATCATCAGAAGTGACGAGAATTACTCCAGTGTTCGTCAGCCTTCCCCCTCGAGTTCTCAAACCCAGCTTCGACAGTAGCACCTCGTGAACGGTTGTATGGACTGTTCGATCGCGTTTCGTATTGGTGGCAAGAATGCTCGCCCGGTAACTAGAGTTGAGACCTCGAGCCATTGATTCGTCTGCAGCGATGGCTGCTGCTGCGAGGTAGACACTTTCCAGCGAAACGCCCCAAACGTGCTCAGGGTCGCGAATTCGCAATTCTGATGCCGATGATTGTAACCGTTCAGTCATCCATCTTTCTCGCAGTTGTTTCCCCTCCGAGTTCAGTTGTCGAAATTGAATCGAGTTCGAGGCCATTATCCAATAGCGATTGGAACGCCTCTTTATCGAACGACTGGGGATCGTTGTGCTCGGTACAGCCGTACTGAAACACACAGAACGGACATCCATCATCGCAATCACATTCGAACGCCTCTTCGACAAGTTCGAGTGCGCGCTGGAACTTCCCATCGGGGTCCTCGGCACCTTCGGTCAGCAGTACGGTGATCCCGCTGCCCCCTTTATCACCGTCGTAGACGTACGTTCCGTCCTCTTCGATGGTTTCAGGAACCTGCCTCACGCCAACACCGCCGATATACTGAAGGGCAATCCGGAGTCCGTGTGCAACTGTATGCTCGAGTTCTTTGTGATTTAATTGGACGCGAACACCTTGCGTTCCGAACTCGGTAGCCAATCGAACTGCTCTGGAGTCGCTCACGTCGTGTTCAGGGTGGCGGGTGCAGTAGGCTGTCTCGCTGTCACGGCTGATAACCCCATTACAACCGTTGTTTCCGCAGAGTTCGAAGACAGTTGGCAGTGGATCTGACCCACCGCCTTTGTACGAAGCCTTGAATTGCTTCGTCGTTGACCGAATCTCTACTGCACCGTGAGCGAAGGTTCCGAGTCGTGTCCCATCGCCGTCGACGATCTCGAACGCTCTGTCTGCATCAGGTTCGAACGACACGACCTCACTATCGACCGGAGCGTATGTACTCTGTATTTCCTCAGTATGATTTCGATAGATACGACTTGGTGTCAATTGATCACCAGTCGACAGTGTCTCGAGTGGGAGGTTCGATTTATATGCTCTGACACGCTTCGGCACGATGGTTGTCAGCCGTTTCAGTTCTCTCCCACAACTATCACAGGTACCCGCTTCGATTTCATCGACCATCCCACAAGTCAGGCAAATCGCCTCATCCGGGAGGTCCTCTCGAATCTTTGGTGTCTCGTACGAATCCTCGATGACCTCTGTCACCACGTACGTCTGATTGTCCGAATGTAGATACGCAGCACCAGGATGTAACTCAGACAACGCCATACGCACTTCCCGATTGAGCGCGTTCTGGGTGACATGTTCGAAATCATCTCCGATGAGTTCGTATGTTACCGTATCCGAAACCGTTCGCAAACTAAACGCACCGTTGCTGTAAGCCGAGAGGAAATCACCGAACGACTGTTCCTCGAGGCGCTGGAGAAACTCGTCTAGTTGTGTCCGTCGCTCCCGAAGGCGCTCGAGTTCTTCACGATCATCGGACCCCTCCGAAGCGCCACTCCTTCGATTTCGGCGGCTCCCCCGTGAAGACCGACGCAAATCACTGATCCGGTCTTCGATCCGGTCCAGTTCGTCATAGAGGTCGTTTTCGAACCGGACATAGGCGTCGACAAATTGTGACTCGATATTGGCGAGTGCTGTCTCGACAACGTCACTATGTTCCTCGAGTGCGGAGACTGTCGTCCCAGTGCACGAATCGTTCGCGCATGGCCCTTCGTATCCGGCATCGTGTTTGCGCCCACATTGCTGGCAATAACTGAAGCGAAGGAGATCCTGAATCCACAACCGTGCTTCAGTTTCGTGTTCACTGATGACATCCCGAATTCCTTCGAGTGGAGAGACGTCAGCTCCCGGTTGAAGCTGAATACACGACTTCGCCAAGAGAGAACTGAACGTAACGATCTCGTTTGGTCGGGTCTCACTCCGTTCAGTTGGACCGTCGTCGGTATCGTAGACGAACGCATCTTGAAGAGCGCTCGCTTCACGTCGCCACGGCATCCATTTCGTTGCAGCGATAAAATCGAAAATGGCCCACGTGAGCGATCTCGTCAATACCTCCTCGTTGGTTTCGTTCAACGGGACTGGCTGTGCGTCAGAGCTGATGAGTTCGCCAGGTCGTTCGAAATAGTAGTAGTCGATCGGATTCCGACGGCTGACGGAGTGGATCATCGACGAACCGGATTTCCGACCGGCGCGTCCGACGCGCTGTAGGTACGAGTTCGCATTTGGAGGCGTTCCATAGAGGAGGAGCGAATCTAGATCACCAATGTCGACGCCGAGTTCCATCGCTGGACCGGACGAGAGAAAGTGGGGATGTCGCCCCTCGCGGAATTGATACTCAATTCGACGCCGATCCTTCCGTTCAGTGTTTCCGAAGTACGATTGGCCCAACAGCATAACGGGATCAGACGATGCAATCCGGAAGGCGGTCAGTGTAAAATATGGATGCCGGAGATCTGCCCGATCCTTGTAATCGGCAGTAAACGTCGATAGATCGGCATCGATCTCAGACACTTCTTTGTCGAATTCAGTATAGAACCGTTCTTCGACAGAATCGTAATCGATCGGTATCGCTTCCGAAACGAGTGCGCATTCGACGGATTCTGGGTTGAAGCGGACGAGATACCCGTTGTCGGTATTTTCTTTCACCAACAGCCCGTCGTCAACCAGTTCGTCGATGTGATGTCCGACTCCATCGATTTCTTCGGAGAGTGACGAGACGTATCGTTTCGCCTGTGTATGGAGCGAGGCGACGAGCTCTCGTTTCTCATCGGAGAGCGAGTCCAGTTCCGCGTCGAGTCGGACGTTTACGATTCCATCGGTCGGAAGTTGCAGACGGGTCGACCAGCGATTATTGAACCGGCCAGAAAGGATCCGTGCAGCCGCTTCGTTATAGATGTACTCTTTTGTTGATTCATCGTACGTAGTCAGATCATTCAAGAATGCGAAACTATTTGTATCTATCTCGGTTTTGAGTTCTTCCTCGTATGCCTGTGCTGCTTCCCATACACCCTGCTGAATCGTTTCTAATGACGTCCACGAATCGTCTATCGCGGAGATAACGAGTTGCGTGAAAAAGAGGTCTTCCTCCGGTTCGTTGAAATCACGAGTCAACTCCTTCATATCTGATTGGCTATCAGAGAACGAGAGGAGTTTGGCACGCCGGAACGATTCGGGATTGTCCCGGTCTACGACCGATCGAAGATGATATTGTGACGTCGTTACCGCAGTGTTCCCAGGTCCACGGAGCATCGATTCGTATCTGTTCGACTTCCCATACGATTTTCCACGGTCATAGCACGGAACTGCACCCGGGAAATCGGTCGGACTTCGAATTTGTCCGCGTTCGTCGACCTGCTTGTAGTGTGTGAATCCTCGTACTGATGTCTTCGTGTTCGGTGCATCGCAGAAACACTCCTGTTGTGGAAGGAGTTCACGATCACAGGACTCACAGTGCTCTATCTGATTCACATCGAATAATGCAGTTCGAGCGAATCGCCTGTTGCCGCAGTCGCACGTTTGTGGCGGCTCTCCAAAGAACACTGCAGAACAGGATGCATCGTTACATTGCCATCCCAGGAACCGTTTGGGGGTCAGACTGCCGCCACACGAACAGTGCTGCCCCTCTGTCTCAGCGTGTGTTTCGCCACAATCGGTACAGTAGAGAACGTCGGTGTCTGATAACGGTTCGAGGTCGTCTGACTCGCACGAGTGACAGCTTATCGACGAATCTGGTTCGACTGAGGCGTTACATTCGGGATCAGTACACTGTAACTCGTTCCGGTCGGCAGTGAGAAAGAGCGGCGTTCCGTCATCACAGTCTGGACACTGCCGAACCCGATTGATCTTCTGCCGCTCACCACAGCCAGAGCATTCGTAGAATGGGCGCCAGATCGTTCGAATCATTTCTGTCTCACAGGTACACTCCGGCGTGTGGAAATACTCGAACCGCCCTTCGGAGGACGTCACGTTGAGCGGTGAAAGACGATCACACGAGGGACAGAACCAGGACTCGAGTGCTTCTTCCCCGCAGTGGTTACAGTAGGATAGTTTGGTCACGAAGTGATGACTACACTCCGTACACTCCGCTCGCGGAGTATCATAGACCGTCCCACAGTTGAGACACGTATAGTAGCCGTCAATCGGCCACGAAAACAGGTGTGCTCGACTCTCAAGGACGCCCGAGAGTCGGCCAATCGTCACGAAGTTCGACTGGAGCGTTTCGGCTTCCTCTTTATTGAGGTCGAACATGGACTCGATCGTTTCGACGAGTTCGCCGGGTTCCATTGGGTCCTCGTAGAGCTTCGAATACAACGCCCGAACGAACTCCAGCCGATCGTTTTTTTCAGACAGGAGTTGTGTATATAGTGCCTCCTCGAGTTGCTCCCGTGTGTCTACTGACTCACCATCAGTCGAAACTGACAGGACATCCAACAGTAGACTCTCTGCAGTACCTGCCGTAGTATCTTCTGTAGCGGCTTGAACGAGTGTCTCGTCGTCGATCGCCTTGGTGTAAAATGCTTCATCGACAACCACCGGTTTCTCTGCCGAGATCGTTTCCGGATCCTCCGTTACGACCGACGTAGACGGATCGGTGAATGGGTTGATGCGGTTGAAGATCGTCCGTCTGTTTTCGACGGTCGCACTCGAACCGATCAATCGCAAATCGTCCTCTTCGGGCGTCGCGTGATCGAGCAACTCTTGGCGTGCTCGGGCGTATCGACGCATCAATCCAGCAGTGAACGCTCCGAATAGCCCCGAGTACTCGTGTATTTCGTCGAAAACGAGATACTTTGGCTGTGAGATGAACACGGACTGTTCTTCCGCCTCGTTGATATTGAAGAGCCGATAGTTTATCGTGTCCGGGTTCGTGAGGAGGATATCAACCTGTTCGTCGACGATTTCGTCACGGGTTAAATAAATGAAGTCGAGTGCGACGTCTTCGGTTGTCGTCGCATCATGAGTGACCTGGAACCGCTCATCCTCTGTCCGCTCTACGGTGAGCGAGGCGTCGCAGTAGTCACATGGACACTCGAAGAACTTGTACGCTGTACTCAAATAATCGTACTCATCGGGATCGTTAGACGGCGTATCACCGTCGTATATTCCGACCGTGATTCGATCGTCACCCGTTCGGTTCCTATTCAATTCGTATAGGTATTCGATGAGTCGCTTCAGTTGGTCTTGGGCCAGCGCTTTCGTTGGATACGTCAATACACACTTAACGCTCTGCTTGGGGTGATCCGAATGCTCTTTGGCTTTTGCCTCCGTAATATACTGCAGAATCGGAATGAGCCAACTTTCCGTTTTTCCTCGACCTGTCCCTGCGGTGACGAGCGTGTGATCGTCTGCAAGTACTCGCCGAATCGTCTGGGCCTGGAACTGGTACAGGCTCTCGAATCCGGCCTCATCAAACGTTCGAACGATGTCCTCGTGAAGTCCTACTTCCTTGGCGAATTCGATCCACTGTGGTCCCTTGCGAGGGAGGTCCAACGCCTGGAGATACGGCCCTCGTGTTCGCATAAACGACGTGAGAGCTTCGTCAACCGAGTCGTTCTCGTCGGTTTCTTCGTAGCGGCTGATAATATTTCGAAGAACACGCGGTTGGTTAGCAGCTACGTAGTGGTCGCCGTACGCTCGCTTCATTCGTTCGGCCAGTTCGATCGTGTCGTGGTGATTAGATGCCATGGTGGGTCTCGTTAAACGCTTTAGGTTCTGTTTCCGCTAGATTGAGTATCGCGTTCGACCAATTCAACTGGTGACTCGGTGAGAGTGGTCAGGATTGAATCACGGTCGAACGTATCGTCTCTGTTTCGCGTGTCGCACCCGTATTGATAGAGACAGAGTGGACACCCAGTATCGCAATCACAGTGGAAATGATCGGTCAGCAAGTCGACTGCCGTTTGGAAGTTTTCGTGTCTCTCTCCACCTTCTGCAACAAGCAACCGTGCAACGTCTGCTCCCCCCTCTTGGGAGTCGAATAAGTCGACAGCGGTTTTCTCACCGTCGTGAACGACTTCGGTCAGTTCGCGTATACTGACTCCACCGAGGTACTGGAGGGCAAGTCTGAAGCCGTGAACGAGCGTGTGGGATTGCTCCGAGTCGTGTAGATCAACTCGAACACCAGTCGTCTCATAGCTGTATCCCAATCGGACGAACTCCGATCCTTCGTTGCCGCGCGGGTTGTGCTCGGCGTTCGCGCTACAATGGGCTCGATCATTGTTATTATAGACGATACCTGTGCAGTCGTCTGCCCCACAGACCTCGAACAAGGTCGACTGTCCATCAACTTCACCGTTTTTGTACTTTGCGCGGTACTCAGAGGAGTGGAGTAGAACGGTGAAGGTCCCATATTGGACTGTGCCGAGAACCCCTCCTTCAGTTTGGACTTCGAACGTGGATTCGGGGTCGAACGAGAGGATATCGGTGTTCCGCTCAGCATACGTGTTTTGAACCTCGTTTTGTGTGTTTTCGTACACTGCCCGCGCTGGATCACCGTTGGCCGTCATCAATAAGTCCGATCGATGGGCGGTTACACCAGCAGGGGAGACGAGGCGCTGTCGAACAAGCGAAACGTCTGAATCACAGTCGCAGTGAGCGCTCGGGGCGTCGAACGCCGTTCGACAAGCAGGACAGCGATATTGCTCGGCAAGCTCCGGTGCATCGGTCGCCCGCACTCGTTCACGGAGTTCTGACGAACCAAAGTCATTGACCAGGAGTCGTGAGACGACGTATGCATCCCCGCCATCAAGATATGCGGCGCCCGGGTGAAGTTCACTGATCGCCATCCGCATCGATCGACCGCGATCGTCGCCGATCGACCGCGACGTGTATTCGTCCCCGTCACTGTCAACGAGCATCATGCCGACGTTGTCCGAGACGGTTCGCATATCGAACGCATACCTACTCTGTCGCGATTCTCGAAGAAAATCTCCATAGGAGAGCGACTCGATTCGGCGCAGGCGATCTTTCAATGCGGTCTGCCGATCCAGGAGTGTTTGGCGCTCTTCTAATACTCTCCGTGCTTCGTCACCCGATGCAACGCGTCTCCGATTCCGTTGGACACGACGTGTCTCTCGGCTAACTCGCTCGAGTTCGTCTTCTAATTCCGCACGATAGTCGGTATAACTGTGAATATAGCGATCTTCGAAGTTCTCGACCGCTTCCTCAGCGAGTTCGCCAAACTCGGCGAGTGCGTCGACGAGCCTTCCGTTGCACCCATCGGTTTGACACTGTGAGTACTCCGATTCACGTTCGTATTTTCGGCTACAGTCGATGCAGAACCGATGGTCGAGCATCGACTTCAGATGCGATTCAATCTCGTTTCGGTAGTCGTACACGATCGTCCCAAGGACGGCGAATTTGGACTGGTCGGTATCCAACCCGAGCTCTTTTGTCCGTGCAGACATCACGTGAGTGAGCTTCGCCCCATCATCGTCCGATGTTGGCACCTGTTGCTCGAACTCATCTCCACCAGAGACCGTCTTGTATTGTCCGTGCTGTTCAACGTCCCAAGGAACGACGAAATTCGCCGCGATGTAGTCGAAGATCGCCCACGTGAACGAGACGCGAAGCACCTCCCTATTGTACTCCTTCAATGGCACTGGCTGGGGATCAGCAGCCATGAGATCCTCCGGTTGGTCGTAGTAGTAGTAGTCGATCGGATTTCGTTGACTGACCGAATGCACGAGCGACGAGTTCGAACTCCGTCCAGCACGACCGATACGCTGAAGATACGCGTTCATGTTGGGAGGTGTCCCGTACAATAGGAGCGCATCGAGTGCTCCGATGTCGACGCCGAGTTCCATCGTCGGCCCGGACGAGAGGAAATGGGGGTAGTTCCCTTCGCGAAAGAGGTACTCGAGTTCACGCCGTTCTCGTTTATCGGTCATTCCGTGATAGACTCGGCTCACGAGGATGCGTGTCTCCGAGTACAGTGCTCGATACGCACGTGCTGTAAAGAGGGCGTGATCCGGATTTGCGAGTTCTGTGAGATCGGTTTCGAACGGAACACTCGAGTTAGTTCTCGTCCCGAACTGACTGTCGAGGGTGTGGTCGATGGTTCCGGACCCCGGTGTGTACCGTAATCCATCGCCGTGACCAGCGACGGTCACTTCGAGTGCAACCGGGCTGAACGCGACGTACTCATCTGTCCGAATCAGGACGTCGTCTTCGACGAGTCGGTCGACGATCGCCGTAATATCCGTAGCCGGGTCGGCCTTCTGGACATCGTCGATCGAACAGTCGTTGCCGGCCTTCACGAGTTCGCGCAATACGGAACGAGCCGGCTCGTCGAGCGACTCGTAGAGCACTGGTGAGAGCCGGACATCTACAAGTCCCTCCTCCGCGAGTGAACCGCCGTACTCACGATATCGTGGACTGTATCGGTGCGGTATTCCCCGCCGGCGGAGTCGATCGCGGATCGCGTTCTCAACATCCATATGCCGGCGTGCGCTGTCCACGAGTTCGGCTTTCAGTTTGAACGAGAGGTTTTGGACGTCTTTGGGTGGGCTGAGCTCATCATGAAGCGTGTCAATCCGGTCCATTGCACCGTCGAGTACGTCGTCGAATGGAACCCAAGCGGTCTCCATCTCCCGGAGTTCTTCGAGCAATGATTGATCGAGTAGTGTCCCGACCTCTGGTTCAGTGAAATCACGGTCCAATTCTTTCATGTCCCGGTGTGAGTCGGCGAACGAGAGCATTTTCGCCGACTCGTAGCCCTCGTCGTCGGCAACACGTCGCAGTAGGTACTGGGAGGTCGTTACCGCAAGGTTACCTGGACCACGAACGAGTTCGTCGTAGCGTCTGTTCGAATCGTACCGCAATGATTTGTGGGTACAGGGGACCGCAGCCCGGAAACTGCTCGCAGTCCGTATCTTGCCGTTCCGATCGAACGTTTTGTAGGACTGGTGGGCCCCCTCTCGTCGCCGAGAATGCCGTTCCGCACAGTCACACGTTGGGTCTCCGACGAAGGACGTATCACACGCCTCACAATACTGGTCCTCAAAGACTTCGAATAGGCCCGTTCGAGCGAACGTATACGACGATCCACACTCACACGTGTCCGGTGGGTCTCCGAAGTACTGGCGATCACACTCTTCGTTACGACAGACCCAGGGGATATATTGGGTTTGAGCGAGCGAATTACCACAGGTACAGGGTTCTGCATTTCGGCCTATCTTGTGGGTTTCACCACAATCAGAACAATCGACGTATGAATCGCCGGCTACTGGTCGTTGCCGTTCTCCACAATCAGGACAACCTGACTCGTAGGAACGAGTTTCTTCACACGAAGGATTCGGACACGAGAGCACGTCAGGGTCCGTATGCACCATGTTGGTCCCACAAGCCTCGCACGGTTCGACTGTCGATCGTTTCGAACGCGTACCGCATGAAGTACACTCCAGTGTCGGATGGAAGGTGACCCGAAGTGATCGGACATCCTCCGCACGGGTCTGTCGACACCGTTGGCAGTAATGCTCGTCTTCGATCGCAACATCGCCTTCGTCCGTCGGGATGTACGGTTCGAGTTGATTACAGTCCGGACAGTACCACGCAACTAACGCTTCATCGTTACAGCCGCGACAGTATGCCGCTCGAGTTACAAACTCGTGTTCACAAGCTGTACACGAATCCTGTGGTGATCGATAGACTGCGTCACAGGCCGCACACGCGTAGAATCCATCGATCGGCCAGGAGAACAGATGCGTTCGATTCTCCAGTAGTCCCGAAAAGATCCCTACCGTTTGGAAGTTGTCGAGAACGGTCTCTGCCTCGCTCTCCTCAAGATTGTATCGATCCGCGATTGACTCGAGGAACTCGTGTCGAGGTCGCGGATCGTCGACGAGTTCCTGATGGAGGTTCTGGACGGTATTCACAATCGGGTCTGACTGAGCGCCTGCAGTGAAGTAGTCAAACAGTGCATCCTGAAGCAACTCTTCCAGCCTCTCGTTGTCGTGTGCCTCCGGTTCCACATCGAATGAGAGATTCGAAAGGAGCGCAGGTGCAGGGCCGCCATGAGCGAACTCCAGCAAGGTTTCGTTGGTCACGTCCTCTGTGAGAAACGCGCTCGGAAGGGCGTCGACTGCTGACGGCTCTAACGTTCGCGGTCGCTCAGGAACATGCTCGACCGTTGGGGCGCCACTGACTTTCTGGAAGAGTTCGACGTCGTTGTCTACGGTTGCACTGCTGGCGATGACCTGCAGGTCGTCATACCCGCGTTCATTGCGAAGTGCTCTAAGCCGTTTCGTGAGAGTCGCAGTATAACTCCCGAACAATCCATCATAGGTGTGAACCTCGTCAAAGACGAGGAACTCTGGATCATAAATAAATGATTCGTGCTCGTCGTTTGCATTTACATTGATGAGTTTGAGGTTGATCGTATCCGGGTTCGTTAGCAGGATATCGACACCCTCGTTCAGTATCGAGTGTTTTGTGAGTTTGATGAAGTCGAGTGGCACATCGTCGATACACTGGCGCTTCTCGGGTTGCAGTTCGTACTGTTGGCCGCCATGGTGCACTCGGACACCCTGGCCGCAGTGGCGACATTTCTCGAGGTCGTCGTTTCTCCCAGGGCACTCGAAATACTTGAACGACGATTGGAGATACCCCTGCGCCTTTGAGCCGACGTTCGTTGGCGTATCACCGTCGTAAATCCCGATCGTAATCTGTTCCGACGACGGCCACTTTTTGTTGATGGCGTAGAGGTACTGTACCAGTCGCTTGAACTGATCCTGTGCAAGTGCCTTCGTCGGATAGATGAGTGTCGCTTTAACGCTGGTCTCGTCTTCCTGGCGCTTTCTCTCGAGAATCCGGTCGAGTATTGGGATGAGCCACGCTTCAGTCTTCCCGCGACCCGTTGCGGCGGTGACGACGGTATCGTGTCCCTGGCTGATCGTTTCGATGCTCCGCTCCTGGAAGTCGTATAGTCGCCGAAATCCTAATTCGGAGAACGCCTCCCGAACGAGTGGATTGACACCAGCCTCGCTGCAGAACGACTCCCACGACTGATCGCTCCAGTTCGGAACATCGAGCGCTTGAAGGTACGGGCCTCGGATGCTGATCAATGAGTCCTCGGTGCCAGGTGTGTTTTCGTAGCGACTCGCCACGCTTCGTGCGGCCTCGCCGACTCTGCCTACGAAGTTGTGTTCGTAGGCTTCGATGACCTCTTCTGCACGTTCTGCTGGATGTTCCATCTGTTAGATGCTGAGTTCGACGACGCTCTGCAATTCGTCAACGGACAACAACTCACCCGCGATATCTTCCGAGAGTGCGCGTAGTTTAACAGTCTTGCCGTCAGCTAACCTCTTCAAGACCTCGATTGTGTCGTCACTCAGTCCGTGAGTTTTCTGGAACTGATTCCAATCGACGACCAGTCCGTCTTCCCACTGCTTCTCGAGGCCACGCCAATCGGACTCGAGGACCGAAATCTCCTCGTCGTCGTCCCAAATACGCTTATTGACAAAGGTCTCGATATAATCGAGTGTTCGTTGAGCGTTCCGGGACCCACTAACTAGGCGCTGAACGTTTTTTGCGGATTGGACTCGAGTGTTCCACTGATCTTCTATATCACGAAGATCATCTTTAACAGCCTCGGTTGCTTGTTCTACTTGTCCCCCAATCGGTCGAACTTTTGAAATATATTGGTCAGTTTTCCCCTCGGCAACCAGTTCGTAGCAGTAATCTTGGTCGTGGTCGACAACCGAACGAACTCGGCGTCGGGCATCGTTTACGTCGCTAAGGCTCGACCGGTCCTTCTCATCAAATACCGTTGAGAGAATTGCGGTATTAAATTCCATATGCTCAACACGGCGCTCTAATCGACCGAGTTCAGTCGTTATCTTCGATAAGTCATTCAGATACTCCGTTTTTTTCTCTTCGAAGTTCGTCGCTTCTTCGTATTTGTCGGCTTTCGATTCAATGGCTTCGACTTCTGATTTGAGTGCGTTCCTTGCACGGACCGTTTCTGATGTTTGTCCCATTAGTGCTCACCTCCGATGACGCCCTCGACTGCAGAACGCTGCTTCAGTAACTTCCCCATCTCGTCCGATTTTCGCACTTCGGTCTCGAGTTTGTCCCCCGTCTCAGGAATGTCGACCTCCCGAGTCGCTTGGATCATCTCGTCGATCGCTTCGTAAATCTCCCATTCGACACGTTGGTCACGACTCTCCTCGAACCGATGGAGTAGGGCAATAAGTTCAGGTCCACTCTTCGATTCGATGTCCCGGAACGATTCAATGTCCCTCTTGAACTCCGTTAAGTGAATTCCGTCCTCACTCTCGAGCACTTCTTTCTGTTTCTTCCATCGATCGTTAGCTGTTCGCTCGAGAGTGCCAATCGACTCATACAGCGTGTTGTACAGTTCCAGCAACTCGGGCACATTGTGGGATTCGTCGAACCACTGGTCGATTCGTTCGACGCTCTTCGTGATGTGTTCGACATCACTCGCGCCCAGCGAATTCAGTTCCTGGGCGTACTCTCTGACTCGTTTGAATAGTGTTCCGAGCTTGACGTGTTCTGTGGAGGTCCTTGAAGTCCTGATTTTGTAGGCATCAGGAAGATCACTCGAATCGATATACATCGCCTCAGTGACGTACGAAGAAGGATCCTCGGCGACTCGATCGTATGCACGCGAGAGTCGCTCGTCGTCAACGAAGTTCTCTTTCAATTTAAAGAACCCCTCAGCAAGATCGAGAGGGGCACTACTCGATTTCGTTAGCGTACCGTGCGCGTCGAAGAAGCTATCTGTTCTCTTGAACCTCTTGGTTACTGGATGGTCGTAGTCCTTCGTTGCGGAATATTCCTCGAAAACCAGGCTTCGGGAAACGTCGGTGACTCCTTTGCCAACGTTGTGCAGGAGATATTGGGCAACGATGATGAATTCCTCGATGGTCCAACCCTCTCCACACTTCTCCAGGCACTCCTCGATATCTGCACGCATTTGTGCCCGGAACTCGGCAACCTTGTCATCGACCCATCCCTGTACAAGATCGTAATTCAGGTTATAGCGATCTTCACGGGGTAGATCATCGCTCGAACTAATTCCAGACCACAAGAGCGGCTTGTATATCGAATCGTGGTCGGTCCCGAACGGCAGCTCGATACTAATTCCCGTTCGTTCGTCCACTGATTGGATTGAGACTGGTGTCGCGTTTCCTCGAGAGTAGTATATCCCTGCGACACCCGTCGCCGAAGCGTTTGGATTTGCGAGACGAGTCGGGTCATGCCACAACTCCAAAACGTTTGCAGCACCCTCCTTGAGGGTACCTGAGCTATCGTACTTTTCGCCATTTTTGAGCCACTGTTGGTATTCGTGGAGTCGTTGTTCGACCTCGTCATCGTCCAGTTTCGTATCTACAGGATAGATACTGTCATCGACAACTGGAATCGTGAGTTCGTTCTCCAGTTCGTCGAATTCACCATTGATCGTCATCCGAGGCGCTTTTGCGCCTGTGACTTGAACTGTGCCATCTTCGTCACTTTCTCCGACAAATTCCCCGTCACGGTAGATCCGTACTCCCTCAATTGGTTCCCCGTTTATTCGAGTCGTGACGGTAACTTCCTCTCCTTGTGCAGGCTGTGACGGGTCTGCAGTTAGTTGTAGAGAGTCTGTTCCGACGGTAAACTCAATAGTATCGGCTAACTGTGCCTTTTTGGCTATGATCGTGACCTCCTGTTCTTCGTCTGGCAGCTCTACCGCAAGCGTTCCATCGTCCTCCGTAAATCCGATATGATCACCATTTAACTCTACTTCGACATCGGACTCCGGACGGGCATTAAGCGTTGTTTCGATCGTAATCTCTGCCCCAGGTTTGATTGTTCCACCCACTTGCTGAAGGTTAAATGTCGTTTGTATCGTACCGCCCCCTTCTCGAGGGAGAACGATGTCCGACTCCGTTTTCGAGATCGTCGACGTTGGAACCGGGATATCGAACGTCTCGAAGATCCCTCGTGGGATCCGAATGTCGCCATTGGCTGTTGGAATGCCGTACCATTTTGCCAACGATTGAATGGTCGTTGGATACTCGAGTGAAACCGGCGTTGGGAACTGCTTTACGTACGGGTTTCCGTCGATCGCTTCGAACGGTGGGGCCGTCGCATTGAGACATTCCTTCACAATTCGAATAAGGAGGAGGCGTGGCGTTCGCCGCTCATTTCCGTCCTGAACGAGGTTTTCGTACGATTGCCGAACGAACTCGGCGTTGAACGGGTACAGATCGTCGAAGTCGCTATGTGGAATCTCGACGCCGGGATCCATGTCCGAGTCCTCTCTAATCACGGAGAGATATTTTCGGGCGAGTTCGACCGTCACGTCCTCGGTCAGAAAGTACGCCTGACCGGAGTCGTCGGTCGTACTGAGGTATCCCTCTGCCCGGTCTTTCATGTATGTGTACGTGTCCTCGCTCGTTCCAAGGGCTTTGCTCAGGTCGTCCTTCTCCCATCCCGTCGTCCACCCCAGAACGACGTCGTAGTGTCCACTATCGAGTTGGAAGATGTGATCGAGGAGTTGCTCTTTCAACACGCTGAACGTTGTCAGATCCTCACAGATCAGAACAGGACGGAGCCCTTCCTCCACATACGCATCCGAGATGGTTTCTAATTTCTCCTGGAAATCCCCGACGTTGAGTTTCGACGAAAGTTCATCATGAAGGAATCCTCGAAGTGCGGGAAAGATCGTATCTCCACCTCGAGCCTGATTGAACGCAGCGAGCGACAGTTTCCGGTAGTCGTCCTCCGAAATGAGGTTCGGTATCTCCCTTTCACCGTCGCTCTCTACCGCTTCCTGATATTTTCTAATATTGTCCTCGAGAATCTCCTCGAGATCGACGCCGTTCTGGCGCTTTTCAACGAGCTTTGAAACCTCGTCTGGAGTGAGCATCTCGAGAGCCGTCGGAGCATAGGCCTCAAGATTGGCCACCATCGCACTCGCAACTTTCTCCGGGTCGAGTTGGTCGACATTACCGACCTGAATGTCGATATCTACTGGCTCAGTGAGAATGTCGATGATGTCGCTAATTTGGGTCTGACTCCGTGACACGTGGAGGGCGATGTGTGTGTCATCGACTCCAGATCCACGGCTCTCCCCGATTTGGTACTCTAGCCACTGGCACAACTGGCTCTTTCCGGAACCCGTCTCCCCTCGGAGAATGAAGATCCGGTTGTCGTCCATCACTGACGACTTCAGGACTGCATCCCGGAACTCGGCCTGTGTGACGAAGTCGTCGGTAGTCGAATGGGGAAAGAGGTACTCCGCCTCGATCCTGTCGATATCTATATGTGTTCGTTCGAACTCTTCTTTCGACTTCTGATGGGACTCGGCGGTCAGATATCGTTTGACAGCCTCGTTGTCCCAGTCGATCGGCATTGTAGTCATTGTGAGACCTCCGTAAATCGCTCGAGCGGGTATCTGGTACTTGCAGTGCGGTTCGACGGGAGTCCGTGAAGTTCGAACTCTTTTATAGCAGGTTCCTCGTGGTGCGAGTGCGTCGAGGGAAGTATCACTTCGTTCTGGGCATCGGCCATTCCTCGAACGTCGATAGCGTCTTTATCCATGAGATTCTGCAGCGTATCGGTGACTCCCTGATGGAGACGAGGGGTTCCTGGGCGGTCGATTCGGACCGACAGAAAGTGCTCCTCGATCCACGCGACGGCCTCGCCAAAGTCGGTCGACCCTTCCGTTTCGTGGAACGTTTCGAGCAACTCGTACAGGAGTGTTCGAGACGGACTCAGAACGAGTTCACGAGTATCGACGAACGATAGGGCCCCAATGCCTTCGTACAGCCGATACCACATGTTCACTTTCGTCTTGTTCCAATTTATGTACTCTAGATCGCGCTTGAGGTAGGTTACGAGCAACTCTCGATCGAGGGTTCGTGGCGAGTTCTTGAACGCGATTGCCTGTGCTCTCGCGAGGTGATCTTGTGGCTGCTCTTGGTGGTGGAGATGGTGGAGAAGTCGCGCCTCGAACGAGAGTTCCGGGAATACGTCCTCGTTCACCCGTTCCACGACTCGTTCCTCGGGCCGTTCAATCAGGTCGATACCGTGTAGGAACTTGAGGCATCGCTCGAGGTGGTCGTCATCGTCCAGTACGAATGCATCTCGAAGCGATTTCACGGTCGTTGCCCCGGACCCGTGCTTCGATAGTGTCTTGCAGATTTGCTTCAGTTCAGGTGGCCGAACTGTGTTGTAGTTGACGAGCGTTTTCTCCGGCTTTCCATCCGCCTCTCGGTAGTTATTGGCTGTCATCGGTACTGTGGGTTGCGTTGTCGATACGTTTCTAGTTCTGTTTCATCGTAGTTGCACACCTGCAAGGTTTCGAGAATGTGGTTGGCCACTTTCTGGGTGTCGCCGCGTTCCATCCACGATCGCAGTGCCTCCCGAATGTGTTCAGAATAATCCTCAAGGACGCTCTCGAGATCGTGTCGAAGGAAGTATTCGACGGATTCCCAGACCGGACTCTGTGACGGCGCCTTCGTATAATCGAATAACTCCTCGATCGACGACGCAGGTGCGCCTTCGCGGTTGTGAATCGTCGATGTTGCGTGAAGGAACAGGTTCCGCGTTTCCACGACCGGAAGTCGTGAGTCGAGGTACTCTCTCAGGAACGTATTCGAGAGATGAGCGTAATCTTTCACGGTCATATCGACGAACTCATCGGGAAGTGATTTCCCCGGTTTCTTGGTGTACGTCGGCGTCGTCGGTGAAACTGTATCCGTAACGAGGACGTACTCTCCCCCTTCCTCGATCGACCGTCTCACCAATCGACGGACGAGTTCTTCCTCGCCGTACTCCGTGATCCCTTCTTGCGTAACGATATGCACAAGCGGGAATGAGAGGTCGTCCACGCGTTCGAGTGCCGCTGCCGGCTCCGTGGGTTCGTAGTCGACCATCTTGTACTGATTATCCCAAATCTCAGCGTGGATCACCGAATTGAATCCGAAGAGTTGGAAAAACGGTACCGTTCGTAACTGCGCCCTCGCATGCTGTCCTCGTTTCTGCAACTGTGAATCTTTGACAACGATGGTCGGCGAGTACGGCTCAAGAAAATCACTGAGCGTCCTTGCAAACCCGTTCTCAAATCCATGGTGCCAATTTTGCGTTTCCATCGGTAGTGTTGTAACTCTCTCTGTGTTTTGTGCATAACCCACTCATTGATCAGTGGATCCTCCCCCGTCTCTTGGAATTTACTCTATCTGGTCAATCAACCACGACGACACACCATAGTAGTTTCGGCTATCAGATAATTACTTCATTTGTGTGAATAATTGGTAGCGTGTCCCGCGGGACCGAGTCATCGTCTATAACTCACGGCAGCAGATACAACCCCAGAAGTATAACTCAAGCACTACGGTGTGATGTCCAACCCAGTTCTCTGGAATGCATATTGCTGTATCCCATGGCTTTGAAACGGAACCACTATTTTGGATTGCAACCCATAACCACTGTGCATGCGCACTTACGTTTCTACGATCGGGTTCGACAGTACTCGAGTTACTCGTCCAATCCTGACAAACGGCCTTGAACAAGGTGATCGAATCGTTCTCCTCCAACCGAACGATCAAAACGAGTCCTCTCGAGCAAACGAGGCCGTCGCGGATGTCGAACGGTTAGTCGAGGAATTACAACCCAGTACAACTGTCGACCGAGTTGAAATACGTTACGACGCGTTTCACACGGCGATCGGTCAGTGTTCGTCGCTTATAACCAACCAACAGGGTGAGATGGTCGTGGTACTGGGAGGTGGTGCGAGGGATATCTATCTGCCTCTCGCACTAGCGACATTTGTGCACAAGCACGATGTTGACGCAGTTTTACAATTTAGCGATATTGATGGTTCCGTTACTGAATTAGTGTTCCCTGATCTTACGGTTTCCCTTTCCGATAGACAACTCGAAATCCTCTCCTATCTTGCGTATTTAGATTCTGATCTATCTCTTTCGGAACTCTCCGAAGAGACTAATATCGCAAAAAGTACTGTAACAAGACATGTATCTGAACTAGAGGAATTAGGATTTATGTACACAGAATATCATGGAAAGAGAAAGTACGTATCCATAACTGATGAGGGAGTGTTATATCAAGAAATATATTGAGTTACTTTTGTGTGATTAATCTGAATATAGAGTGAGATCGGCCCTGACAAGTGAAAACACCATAGAAAGAATTTCTTAGCCAAAGGAACTTTCTTACCGAAACAACTTTACATATGCGATATGGGAACCTCGACAGCGGAAGCCGAGATCTTCTTGCCGCTCGCAGATTGGCTCGACGACCGCGGCTACGATTTCTTCGTCCACGTTCCAGAGGTGCATCAGTCTCGCGAGGGCTACTCTCGACTCTACGATCAGTATCCGTCCCACTCCGTCTCAATCGGGCCGTACAAACCTGACGTCTTGGGGTACACCCCGTCGAACCGCGTGTTTGCGATCGAGGTGAAGGGGACCGAGAATCTCCGGAAGGGGCTCGGACAGGCGATCAGCTACCAGCGCGGTGTCGATCACGCGTACCTGGCGGCCGACCGGACGAAACTGAACCGGGTGCACGATCTCGCGCTGAGCAAGGGCATCGGCGTCTTCGAAGTCGATCGTGACGTACGGGACGTAGCGGAGAAACATCCCTACGCGGCGGAGATGAAGGATCTACAACACGCGCCATCAGCTGGAGAGCATGTACGTGACTGGCAACCAGCAATCACGGCGACTCCCGAACTACACCAATCCGCTGAACCAGTTGATGTCGGTGGTCGCGATCGGTGGACACGATCGAACCACCAGTGACGAGATCGGCGACCTGGTGGAGGAGGCAGAGTACCCGTACCGTCGCGCGTACAAGCGGATGCTTCGCCTCGCCGAGTACCTCGGCATGATTCACGAGCAGAGTGATGAGTATCGCCTGACGTAACAGGGTTCGATGGGGTGGACGCTGTTGCAGAGCTATGGTATCGAGTCGGTTGCCGACCTGAAAACGCTGAAAGAACGCGGTCCGCTCTATGAGAATCACCCTTCGATCGCGACGTACCTCCGGAATCAGTTCGTATCCCTGTTCGAGGTTCTACTTCGACGAGGCGGTGACCGAGTCTCTATTCAGGAACTGTGTACGACGCTGATCAACAATTATCCGAGCACCTTTCTGAATCTGGTATATACGGATTCCGACGGCGGCGATGCGCCGTACCTTATCGAACAGGGCCGTGGTGACGAGATTTACGAGGATCCCGACTACCTCAAACGGATCGTTCACAGCCATTTCATCTCGAACACGGCGAGTCAATTGAAGAGCCTCGGCGTTCTGGACCGGGACTCGCCCGTCATCGAGCCGAAGGCAGCGCTGGAACCCGAGACCGATTACTGGTATCCTCGAGAGTTTCAGTTTGGCTGAGCATGACGAAGATCAGTACTGGGGTTCGAAGGTGAGTTCGGTATGAGCGTACGAATAGGAGTCGATACCTGCCTCGTCACAGCGTGAACCAAGACCAGCCGGGGGAACACGTCTGTTTGCCTAATTCTTTCTCGAGGTGTTTGAGGAACGCTATAGCGGTGTTTCGGTCGTCGGTATTGTCCGCGACCTTGAGAACAACGGCCAGATCTGGATCGTCGTAGTCCGGCTTGATCACGTAATCGCCTGGCGTGAACGGGTTCTTAGCGTACTCAAAATTTATATGTTTGTAGGTGTCTCGGTTGGCTTTGGGTTAGGTTCCGATCAGTTTTTCATCTTCTGTCCCTGTTCGGCGACGAAGTTGGCAACTCTGAGACGTTCGCTGATGTGCTCAATCAATGCGTCGTCTTCTTTGAGCGTCTCCTCGTCAAGATCTCCAACGAGATCTGAGTGTTGCTCACAGAATTCCGCGAGAGTAACTCGGCTTGATTCAGCACCCCTTTCATCTGTAGTCGGCGACTCACGATCTGCCTTTTTTCCTGGAGCAGATTGTTCGCCCTCCTTCGTGCTGTCATCTTTCGTAGGCGATGCGGAAGGACCGTCGTTCTGTTCTTTGATGAGTGGTTTCTGTTTGCTACCATCGTCAACCGTGGAGGCGTCCTGCTGTTTGCGGTCCGATTTCCCAGAAGTAGATTTAGAGGAACCTTCTTTCTCGTCATCTTCTTTTGCAATCGGTCCACCGGTTTCCAACCGAAGGATCGGGCTATCACCGATTTCGAAGGATTCGACATCCACGTCGTCAGCTGCTCCTATTGCCAGTTGAGCGTGATATCTTGGGACGGCCCAAACCGGATCCTCAGTCCGACGCGTTTCACTCGTAAAGGTGCGGTTGGCGGCCTTGACGATCTGATCAATCAAATCCTGGACATCATCACTCCCTTCGCTGTTGATGTTGTAATTGTCAGTATCTGGGAGGTCGCTCACTTCTGTGAGGTACTGAGCAATCGTTTGGTAGTCACCAGTAACGCTGTGTGCGTCGGCAACGAGTGTTACGGGATCGTTGGAATCGAGCATCTGCTCGGCTGTCTCGTGAGTGAATTCCTTGTTTTTGATGTCGAAGTACCGGTCTACGAATCGTTTGCCAACTAATGCCTCATAGGTGGGTCGGGCCCATTCTGGGTAGTGTTCCCCACTGAACCCGCCAGTGCCTTCTGCTATCGAGATATCAGACATCGATTCGGCGACAACACCCAACCGCGCATGGGTATCAGCAATCTTCCCGAGACGGTCGATGGCGTCGTAGTCGTTTGATGGTTTATAATGGATCCGTACGTGACCCACCTCTCCGCGTCGGAGTTTGCGTTGTTTCTTCCCGATGCCGATCTCCTCGATCTCCCCGCTGTTGGCTGCGTAAGGGCTATCGGCGCTATACGGTTCAATGACTGCGGGACTGTGGACGAAATCACCAAACGTTCCATACCGACTCGCACTCATATGGCGATCTGCAACTCTGTCGAGCCACCAGAACACGCCTTTTCCTGGCTGTGGAGTAAGTGTCCAGTGGGTAGGCTGAAGCCTGCTCTTATCCGCCGACCACGGCAAGTCGCTAGCATCGCCAAAGAGTTCGACTTCGATTCGGAGTCGTTTGTTTTGGGATGGATTGAACTTCCGAAGTGTAAGGCCGAACCCACCTGTTTCATCAGTAAGATTTCCTTCAACCAGTCTGTTCTGGCAGAAAATATACGTACCAGTACGGTGCCGGTTTCCTTTGCGAAGTACGCCGATCGTGATCTGTGCTTGGACGGTAGTTCCGTTGTTCGTGAACTCAAGGCCGGTGAACGTACGAGGGTGTAAGCCATCGAGCCATGGGGAGTAACTCCATTCGACTGGTTCTGGCGTTTCAATCTGTTCGCCATCGAGTTCAATCGTCATATTGAGCGGAACATCGGGATCTGACCGGAGGAACTTCTGATACGTAGTGGCGAGCCACTCCTTAAGCCCATCTCGACGTTCTTCCCAGTCGAAATTCAGATCGTGAATCTCAATAACCGTCTCTCCGGGTTCGAGATCTGCAGGTTCTAGTTCGAACTTCCACTCTGATGCGTCATCGTCTTCGTTGTCTTCGAACCACTCACTAGGAACGGTGTACTCCCATCCTTCGTCCTCATCATGGTGTCTGCTGGCGATTGTGAACTCATTTCCTAACCGCCGGAGGGCACGTTTGGCACCCAGACCAAATGTACCGACATATTGTTCGTCTGCACCTTCGTCACGACTCCGTCCGATGCCCATGAATATGCCTGCATCGCGTCTGCGGACTCCGCCAGCCGGGTCTTGGTAGACGAGAACTTCGTTTCCGTCGATCTCTTTCAAGTCAAACGAGATATTGACGTTTTCAATTCCGGACAGAACAGCGCTGTCACTGGAGTTATCCACAAGTTCGCCGACTGCAGACTCAACACTGATATCTGATGCAAGGCTGTCATAGGAGCGCCGAGATGGCATCGCGTGTGCGTACTTAATCCCTTCAGGATTATCAGGATCCTCTATATGGCGGCTTTCGTTGTTATCTTGTTCCCCTTTGCCGTGTTCTGTATCGCTGGAAGTCATACCATCTGTTAGTATGCCGGGGCACTACTTAAGCAGTAACCATTTTCCCCGTCAGCGCAATCTCAGTTGGACTCCGTCTACAAAGACCGCGTACATGCATAGTACCGATAGGCCTATTTCCAATTGTAAACTATTGGTGTGTTGCCACTATGGCTGCTTTGTAACTCAGGAGTTACAGTGGGCTTCGTAACTTAGAGAATCTGGGTGAAATTGCATGATCTATAGCCACATACACTCGGCAAAATGGCTTGGATACGATTTATATACCGGGAGATCATACTTACAGGTGATGTCTTCAAGCGATAGATTCACCGACAATGATGAGAACGGAGATTATGCGAGCGACGAACATGATTCTGGGTGCCCCGAGTGTGGTGCAGGCACGACCGTAGACCGATACGAGGTGGTCTGTAGTGTGTGTTCCCTCGTCGTACGGGGGGCGATGGCAGACCCCGAGGACGAGCGAACGTGGCAGCAGTCGCGCTCGGGAGACGTAACTAACCATCGAACACAGGCGGCAACTGTTGTTAGACACGACAAGGGTCTCGGTTCGTGTGTGGGCAACCAGCGGGATGAGCCAGGAAAACGGTATTACCACGAGCTCGACCCTTCGACTGGAAACATACGGAAGGTACGGCATCCGAAAACCCTCCGTGATATTCATGAGCGTACATGTAGGCCGACCAATACGAACGCATTACAGTATGCGCTCTCGGAGGTCGCGCACCTAGTCGCTCAACTGCACCTTCCCATTTACGTACACACAGAGGCTGCACGGGTCCTCCACGGTGCACACGAGAACAACGAGGATGCAGACCTGTTTCGACAATACAAACCAGAGGTGTGCGCAGCAGGGGCGGTCGGTATCGCCGCGGCCGTCCACCGAACGCCTCGGGAATGGGAAACCATCGCCGAGCACACCGACTTCGATTCTCATACGATTCAACGGACACAGATGCTGATTCGCTCAAAAACGTGCGTTCGGAAAGACGACAACCCCAGCACTCGGCTGGTAAAACCGCGGGACTTTGTTCCACGCTACGCAGCAGCGGTCGCTGGAGCGGTTGACGACGAACCTGATGGCCGTCACCTGCCGTCGGTGCTCGCGACGAACGGTGAAGCACTCCTCGCTGAAGCGATGGACGCCGACCCAATGATAGACAACGGCCGCAACGCAACGTCCCTGGCCGCGGCGGCGGTCTACCTCGCGGGTCAGTCCTCCGCGGTTTCGATTTCCCAGCGGCTTGTGGCCGAGGTGCTCCTCGTCTCTCGTCGGGCAATCAGCGAGCGTTCCCGCGATATCAGAAACGCACTCGAGTAACACGACCATCCGACTGGTTTT
Organism: Natronococcus sp. CG52; assembly: GCF_023913515.1. NCBI lineage: Archaea > Methanobacteriati > Methanobacteriota > Halobacteria > Halobacteriales > Natrialbaceae > Natronococcus > Natronococcus zhouii. The sequence continues at coordinate 323,824 of NZ_CP099393.1, read as the reverse complement.
CAGTCGGATATGAATCGACCGGAGAACGGGCGCGCGTACAGGGTGGTTTGGGAGTAAACGGCGACGCCAGCGCCGTTGGAACGACCGTCTGTTTCTACACAACCAGCGAAACGCCTTCGTTGAGGCGTCGGCGATGATTGGGCCCATCGCCCTGATGAGCACTGCCCATCCCAAATGACTGTAGAGGATACAACTTCAACGGCAGATGAATCGACCCTGGTTCCACCGGGACGATGGACCACCGAGAAACTCATTGCGGCGATCGAAGCGGTCAAACGCGATGAGACCGGCGACGACTGGTCGTTCAACATCGACCAGCAGAACGCTATCCGCCACGAAACCGGCCCCCTCCACCTCACCGCGGGTCCAGGTGCAGGAAAAACCGAGGTCGTCGGTGCAACCGTCCTCAAGTGGCTACTGGTCGACGGTGTCCATCCAACGGGTATCATCGTGACGACTTTTACTGAGAAGGCCGCGCGGAATCTCAAACAACGCCTGGAGTCTCGTCTGACGGCTCTCGGCTACGCGGGCGTCATTTCGGTCGACGACCTGTACGTCGGGACGAACCACGAACTCTGGGGCGAGATCATGCGCGACTTCCGGTTCGATGACTATCGGAACATTCAGTTACTCGACGCGGAGGCCCAAGAGATGTTCATCTCACAGATGAGCGACTATGTCGACGTTCTCGCACAGGGGGACATCGCCGCCTTCCCGGATGCAGTTCCGAGTCCTGAGAATCACATTCGCGACGACACGTGCTCGAAAGCGATCGCTGCTGGGGCGGCGACCACCTTGTTCAACCGGATCTCGCAGTTCCGGGTCGACGTTGATGAACTCGTTGCATCTGACGATCCTGCCCATCAGCGACTCGCTGACGGATACCGTGACTACCTCGACTCACTCCGTAATCACTCGCGGTGTGACTTCGCGCGGTTGCAGGTGTGGTTCCTCGACTTCCTCGAGTCGGAAGCAGGCGAGCGCTTCGTCACCGGCGACGATCAGCGAGATCAGGCGCCACTGCAGCGCATCGCAGTAGATGAGTATCAAGACGTCAATCCGCTACAGCAGGAGATCTACTTCCGACTGGCCGAACTGATGCCAGATTCACCTCCGACGATGATGGTCGTCGGAGATGATGACCAGGCGCTGTACCGGTTTCGGGGTGGTACCGTCGACTGTCTCATCGAGTTCGCCGACCGGTTGGTGGACCGACTCGGACTCGATCCCGATGCTGTAACGAGCGGCCAACTGCGAATGAACTACCGGTCTCGCCCGGAGATCGTCCAATGGACGAACCGCCACATCGGCCACAACCCAACGATGCAGGTCCCTGGTGCCCGCGCTAACGGAAAGGAACCGATTCGGGCTCACCGCGATCCCACGGACGAACCGAACGTCCTGCTGCTAAAAGGCGATACGAAAGCCGACGCAGCGGCTCAGTTCGCTATGGAGGTAGAGCGGCTCCGTGCTGACGGTGGTATCGAAGATTTCAGTCAGGTCGCGTTGCTGGCTCACAGCACCCGAGAATACTGGTCCCAGTGGGATTCTCGGACGTTTGTTGGGGAATGCGTGTCCGCACTTGAGGCGCGCAATATCCCCGTCCACAACCCGCGAAACAAAGCATTTGCCGAACATGAGGAGATCCAGGCGATGTTGGGCGCGCTCGCCCGGTGTTTCGATCCTGATCTCCAGTGGGCCGAGGAGAACGTCCTCGACTACGGTGGTCTCGGAAACAAACTCGACACGTGGACGTCGGCCCTTGAACGCGTCATCGACCGTCACGGTGCGACCGAACTGCAGGCGTTCATTGAGGAGACAGCCGGGGAGATTCGGACCGCCACCGAGGGTAAGGCTGTTCGGCTGTCTCCAGTGGGTGTGTTCAACCGTCTTCGGTCGCTTCCACCGTTCTCTACATGGACTGAGACAGCAAACCCCGCGCGCAAAAAACGCCTCGGAAAGTTGAGCCAAATGCTCGACTCCTTCGAAGGGATCGCTCGTGGGCTCACCGATGACCGGCGACTGACTCGGACGACTCACGACGACTTCGCGACCACCTCGGTCCGGTTCCTCTCGGATTTCTACTGGACGTTCTGCCAATACCTGGAAAACGTTCCTCTCGACGACCCGGAGGACCCGTACGATACGTTTCCGGAAGACCACGTTCAGGTGTTGACCGTCCACCAGGCGAAAGGACTCGAGTTCCCGATCGTCTTCGTAGCGAGCCTCGAGCGAACGTCCGACAAGGTCGTAACGTTCGAAGACGGCGACCCGCTACCCCGCCTCGCCGACCAACTCGCTCCGTACACAGAGCGAACGCCACCAACCGATGTCGTAACGCGCGCCGAGCGGGACCTCATCCGGCAGTTCTACGTCGCTCATTCGCGCGCTCAGGACAAACTCGTCCTGCTGAGTGCCGACTACTATCTCCGCGGTGCGGATGGGTCGACGGTTCTTCCGTCGCTCGGCGCTGACGATGGCGTCCCCCTGACGGAATCCTGGTTCGATTCCTCCCAGCGCGTCGACCAGGGGGCCCGAATCGCACCCCCGGGGACGGCCATCTCCGAATCCCAGTCCGGTGGTCTTCAACGGCCGTACAGCATCGTCGGCGATGTTCTGTCGTTCCGGCGGTGTAAGCGCCAGTACGGTTACCTCGCGGATAGCGAATTTGCAGCCGGCCGTCAGACTCAGCTGTTCGCCGGTCTAGTGGTCCACCAGACGCTAGACTGGGCCCACCGGTACTACAACGGTGATGTCGAGGGCGTTACTGGTGGCTCGGTTCCGTCGACGTCTGACCTCCGCGAGGAGTTCGACGATGTCGTCACGGCGCTTCGCGACCAGCGGATCTTGCCGATGGGAACTGCTGCTGTGGACGCCGTCTTCGAGCACGTCGCCCGGTTCAACCGACGAATCGGGCCTGACCTCTATCCAAAAATCATCGATACGGAGTGTACACTCCGATTCAACACGGGTAGCTTCCTGCTCACAGGCGTTGCCGACGTAATCGCTGACGACGACGGCAACGTACAGCTCTGTGATTACAAAGCGAGTACGCGGCCGGACGGGAGTTCCGGAGGGTATCTCGATGATTACCGCGAACAGTTGCTGGTCTATGCCGGCTTGTTCGCCCGGAAAGAAGGGATATTCCCTGACAGTGTTGTCCTGTACTTCTTAGGAGAGGACGACCCAGAGGACACGCGCCTCGAGTTCGAGTTCACCGAGGCCGATGTCCGGGCAGCGATGGATCGATTCACCGAGACGGTGCACCACCTCGAGCACGCTCGAGAGACCAACAGTTGGTCGGTGATGGATCCAGATAACCTCCCCGACGAGGCGACGTGCGATGAGTGTCCCGTTCGATGGGACTGCCAGTACCGCGACTACGATGACCGGTAGATCACAGTCAGTTTGTCAAGGTAGGTATCTCTTCATCCCAGACGCATGGTGCGCTCGATCGAGTGTTGTACATCGAGTTTCAGTCATGAGAAACATAATTGGCAATCTTCAGCCTTGACCGATCCGCGTCTGAAGAGTATGTGGATCGGATTCGAGAGATTTGTTTACAAAAAGGAGTGAATTGTAAAGATTCTATGACGCCGACGCCCTTCTCGTTCACAGAACCACTAACAGAGTCTACTAGAGGGGATTAGATTGAGGACGCGCCACAACACATATGAGCACTTGAGACCGGGGATCGTGATCTTTCGCGACTTCAATCCGCTGACCGAGCCACTCGCAGCGGGAAGTTGTTGCTGTTCAGTCGTTATTTCGAGGTCTACGACGAGGGTGTTACTCGAGAAATGATGGAACTCTCGGTACACTACCACTTTCCTCACACCACCGGTAGTTGAAAGAAGTAACAGCGATAGGTCCGCATCTCTATGCAACCGCTGTTTCAGGCATAACACATCTGAAGAAGAGAGTTCAACAGAACCGAGAACTCATATAGCATTACAAGAGAAAACCTGGCATGAGCAACCCGTACGAAATTTTGGGTGTAAGTGAAGGGGCAAGTGACGAAGTTATCGACGCTGCGTACACCGCACTCGTTAAGAAACACCATCCAGACCAAGGAGGGGATGGGGAAGAATTCGACCGGATCAAAACCGCTTACACCGAGATTACGTCGGACTCACCCGACACAGAACTCAGTGTTTCAGCCCCTCACGAGTCCGTCTCGTGTCCGATAGACGCCTATTCGGTCCGCACACAACTCGATTCCGGCATCACTATTGAAGGCGACACGCTCTCAGTGACCCTCTTGAACCTCTTCAAATCCGATGTCTCCGAGATCTCGATGAGTGAGACCACCAATGAACGATTCGTCGCGATCTTCGAGATCGAGAACTGCAGCGACACACTGCAGCGATGGGACCCACTAGATGAAATGAAGATCATCGATGAAGAGGGATTCACGTACAACTCAAACCCACAAGAACAGGCGTCAATATACCGCGATAAACTCCCGCCACGACTGACTACGGCTAATGTTGAATTGGAAGCCGCCTCAAAAACGCATAGCATTCTCATCCTTCCTGAATTCCCCGACAATATCATCCCTGAGAAAATTATCTACACCCACTACATCTTTCAAGGAGGCTCAACTAGTGGGCGGGTACAAGGTAAGAACAGGTTCGAGTTCGAACTCGCAGAAGCAGACTGGCATGAACTCCTCCCAATCGAAGCCTGACACCCCAGAAAGCCTGACTTCTACCGCGTTCGTCACCGTGACGTGAATATAGTGGGGTAAGAAGTCGTCGTTTACACATCGGCTCCGGAGTCATGAGAAGACGTTCGGTAGCGAGACACTGTTTTCGGTTGCAGTTCTAAGTGAGATGGACGCAAAACACAAACGGACGGGGGTCGAGACAGGCCTTATCGTTGTGCACTATCAGACTACTCAGCAGGCACCGATGGCACAATTCGGGATCTGATCGAGGTTACGTGGTTGGAAGAGATTGACAATTTGGGAGTGTTGCTGAAACAGCAAACTACTGTATTTATGTGGGCGCTTGGTTCGCGGGGATATATTTCGGTTACAGGGCACAACTCCTCTTCTCTCAAGGCACTAAATTAAGACGTAGAATCATAATTTCCGTTTGAGCACCTGTTCCAGCTGGTTCTCGAGTTCGGCGGCCTGCAGAACCTTGATTTCACTGTCAGCTTGTTCCTCGAGCGACGCAGTCTCCCGTTGCAGATCCTGGACAACGAGCAGGCCGTTCCAGCCGGACCCGAAGTACTCCTCAGTATCGCGTCCGAAGACGTACTGCTCGTTGAGACGCAAGAAGGCGAGATACTCGAGTGTCTCCTTGATCCCTCTCCGAATTGTGTCCTCGTTAGCGCTGTTTTTGACTTCGACGATCAGGTACTCGTGGCCGCCGTCCTCAGAGATGATCTCGAGGACGATTACGTCCGGCCGCCTGGTGTGGTCCCGGTACTCTTTGTCGAAGTAGTTGCCAGCGACCTCCTTGGCGACACGCTGTACCCTGTCAGTCCGGGACTGGGTGTCTGCTTCGTCGGGAACAGCGGTGAACGAGAGATTTCGATCACGCGCAGAGTTGTCGTGGTAAAGCACAATCTCTTGGTCGCCGTCGAACCGAGCGACTTCCTGCCGATCGGTTGCAATCGTCTGGAACTGTGGCGTGCTCTCTCGGAGGTCTTCGATCGTTGCGATGAACCGAAAGAGTACGAACAGTTCGAACAGTGAATCCGTATCGTCCGGCGCGATCGCGGTCTGCTCGAGTAGCTGGCGGATTGCATCGGAGTCGCCGTCAAACAGTCGCTGGCGTGATCTGAGTAGTGAGGCTGCATTTCGATACACTTCCTGACGAGAGTTCGCGGCCGTCGTGAGCATCCGCTCTGTCGGTTCGTACGTATTGGGCTCACGGATCCGTCGGACGTGGACGTTGCGTTCGACAATTCGCTGGAGTTCGTCGATTAGATCGTCGCTCCCCTTCCAGGTCTCGGATACCCAGTCGTAGTCTGCACGGAGGTACTCCTCTGCCTCCTGGATTGTGTGGTGAATGATCGAGATGAGGCGCTTCAGGACGATGTTCTCCGGGATATCGTAGTCCTCGGAGCGATTGTCGCAGACGAAAATCGAGTTGTCTCGAGGGTACTGTGAGTAGCGCTTCTTGATCGTGTCGCCCCAGTTGATCCGGCCGTCGACGGTGCCGCGTCGCGTTCGTGAGGTCGTTCGGGTTTCGGTGCGGATGCTGCGGAGATGTCCGGAGAGGGTCCGGACGAACTCCACGACGTCGTTTTGGAGGATGAAGTGGAGATCCAGCAGGAGTTCGTACTCTTCGAAGCGCTCGTCCAATTGTTCCGGTTTGAGCGAGCGGGCCAACTCCTGTTCGGGAAAGGAGCCACGCATCGCATAGGCGAGGATATCCTCGGTGAGCTGGCCGAGGAGTTCGTCTCTATTCATTTGCTGTGAGTGTGACCTGGAGCATTTCCTGGGCGGCGCTCTCGAGGAGTGGGCGTTCGATATCCGGGACGTCCGAGAGCTCTCGAACGATGGTTTTCCGTTTCGGGACGCCCTCCAGTTGTGGGAAGATGTAGCTGATGACGGCCTGGGTGAGGTGATACTCGAGGTTGTTGGAATGGAGTGTGACGGTTCTATTGAATCCGCCGACGGCGTCGGGACAAGTCGTTAGAATGATTGAATTGAAGCGGAAGAGGACCGTTTGTGCACAAGGTTCTCTTCCGCTTCGTTAAACAGGCTGTCTCGATCACACGAAAACTTACTGATGCAGCGGTGATGCAGATCAGCCATCCTGCCGGCAACGGAGTTGCCGGCTGGAAGCATGCTGTCCTGCATTTTCTCCGGCTCCACATGGAAGCGACACTCGTTGAAGTCCTCGATTGGGCCGAGGAGATGGAGCGGGTACGAGCCGCGCTTGTTCTCGAGCGCGGCGAGTTCCCCGGCCCATCCGCGCTCTGCAAGTCGTTTGACCGAGCGCCGATGCGGATCTGGCGAGAGCTGCTCCGACTCTCGTCGGAGCTGCTCGAGCAGTCCGGTCACGCCGCCATTGACGCCACGTACTTCGACCGTCGACAAGCATCGACCCACTACCTCAACCGCTGTGACCGAGACGTACGGACGATACAAGCGGCGTTTCTCGTCGATACCGCGCAGGGCGCGGTTATCGACGTTCACTGCAGCACGAAGTGGCCGAACGGAACCAACATCGGGCCGCAGGTCGCCCGGCGCAACGCCGGCGACCTGCTCAGCCTCGCAGCTGACAAAGGCTACGACGACATGAGCTTCCGCGAAGAACTTCGTGCTGAAGGCGTAAGACCACTGATCAAACATCGCGTCTTCGCCCCCTACGATCACGCGCACAATGCGCGGATCGAGGATGAACTCTACAACCAGCGCTCGATCTGTGAAACCGTGAACTCAGTGATCAAGCGCTCGTACGGCTCCGCCGTCCGAGCGCGTGCATGGTATCGCCAGTTCCGTGAAATCACTCTCGCAGCCGCAGTCTACAACGTCGAACAAGCCGTCAAACAGTGAATCCCGTCTCCCTCTACGGATTCAATAGAGCCGACCTGACCTATTCAGAAGTTGGTAGAAATAGCGTGCAACATATAGAGGATGTGTGCAGCATGACGCCGCTATCTATTTCACGAAATCACCTTACATGTCCCCGTAGACGCACTAGTAGACGTAGAACAGCGAGGACCCGACGCCGAGGAACGCGGCGCGAGCCTCGCCGAACCGACTGTCTACTGTATTTCCGTTCGTGCGAAAGTTCGATATCCGAATCCGAGCGACAGGAGGAGCCAGACTGCGAGGATTGGAAACCCGACCCACTCCTGAAGGTAGAACGCGTCCGACACCGGATACGCCGTGATTGCGTCGAATTCAGGGATTATCGCCCGTGTCGCGTATCCCATTGCTGCCGTCGGGTTGAGCACATAGACCAATACGACCCAGTCCGGAGGTCCGGATTCTGGCGGTACCCATCCGACCGTCACCGTCTGTAGAACAGCCGTGACGGCGTCCCACCCCAACTGAAAAAGGATGTAGAGGCCCGTCACACCGGCAAGTGCCGCAGACTGGGAGTTCATCGTTGACGAGAAGCCGATCCCGATGGCGACGTAGACCAACCCGTAAAAGACCGTCATCGCGGTGTAAAGTACGAACTCAACAGTCGCGAACGACTCGTAAGTCAGCAACGCGATGACGGCGACGACTAAATAGGCGGTGAGTATCGCCACGGCCAAGACGACGCTCCTCCCGATGAACTTCCCGAATACGATGTCACGTCGCGAGTTCGGCAAGCTGAGCGCGAGTTTGATGCTTCCACTCTCGCGCTCACCCACGATCGAGTTGTATGCAATACCCAATCCGAGCAGTGGCACGAAGAAGGCCATCGGTTGGCCCATACTGTTCAACAATGCCAGCGTACTGGTTGGGATGTCGCTCTCGCCATACATCGGGGGGACGTGTTGAATCGCCGCCCAGAACCCGGCGACGAGGACGAACAGTAGTGTGATGGTGAGTAGAATCCCCGAGCGGACGGAATCCTGAACGTCTTTTCTGATCATCGCCCTGAGTGACATATTTTGGTTGTTTATCCAGGGCAACTAATGAATGTGGTGCGCGGATTCCGCGCTTCGAGCCGTCCCACCAACCGGGAGAACGATCTGACCGCGAAGCGTGTGTCTCGGGCGAGGAGCGGACGGAGTTGACGAACGGATTGTCGAACTAGCGCGTGCGCACTACCAGCCATTAACGAGTTACATATCGGCCAGACGGTCGTGCCCTATGACATCGAGTGGAGTCGTGACCGCTCGACGATTGGCATCTCGATGGACGACTCAATGGATTTATGGGTGAAAGCGCCTGTCGACGCAATTGTGGAGGACGTGGAGGCGGTCTTGGAGGAGAAGAAATCGTGGATTCTCGAAACGCTGTACGGACTCTCTGAGCAGAGCGACCTACCGTTCAACAAGGAGCTGCATTCGCGCTATCTATTCAGCAGCCCAGATCGAACTGACAAGCCACTGGTAAGAGTGATATGCTGAATACAGAGGCTATGTTCAGTAATAATAGAAATCTAATAAATCCGAATGTCTAACATACCCTGTCAGTGGTTTTGCCACTCAAACGTGGTCACACAGATAGAATTCATTAGTCTGGGAGATCGTCCGGAGAAAACCCGGGACAGATGATCGCGTTCGCGTACTCACTTGCCTCATGACGAATCGGTTTGAGTTCCTCGTAGGTCGGATCGTCATACCAGGCGCGAGAATCTTCGACCGAGGGGAATTCAATGACGGCGGTCATGGAGTGATCCCACTCGCCTTCCACGACGTCTGGGTCGGGGATGCCGATGATCACCTCTCCACCGTGGTCCTCGATAGTTTCCGTAGTCGGCGGGAGGTACTCGTTCAGGTACTTTTCCCAATCTGTGATCTCCTCTTGGAAAATTGGGCACTGTTGAATCGCTGTAAGGCGGTGGATTTCACTGTTTGACGGCACGCTTGATGTTGTAGACGGCACACATCAGAGCAATTTCACGGAACTCTCGATACCAGCTACGCGCTCGCACGGCGTAGCCGAGCGAGCGCTTGACGGCTGAGTTAACGATTTCGGTCATTGACCGCTGAGCGTACCGATCGTCGTCAATTCGGGCGTTGTGTGCGTGATCGTACGGTGCGAAGATTCGGTGTTTGATCAGTGGGCGAATGTCGAGTTCACGGAGCCGTTCGCGGAGTTGTTGCTTGTCATAGCCCTTCTCAGCGGCCAGTGACCGCAGATCGCCCGCGTTCCGGCGGGCGATCTGCTCACAGAGATCCGCGTCACTGCCGTCTAACGTCGTCGAACAGTGAAGATCGAGCACAGCTTGCGTTGCTGTATCGACGAGTTTTGTGACCTTGAGCGTTTGAACGCGGTAATTCGTTCGGTGGCAGTAGTGGCGACTCGCACGATCTCGTTCGTAGAATGTGGCGTCGATAGCAGCGTGTTCGGATGAATCGTGTAGCTGCGCCGACTGGCGCAGCAACACTCGACAGACGCTCATCTCGATCCGGTCAAACGCCTTACACAGGGTGGAGGGTGCGGGGAGATCGGCCGCATTGAGGCCGATCTCGCCTGTTATTTGCGGCATTTCCTTCAGCAGATCGATGGTCATTCGGTAGGAGGCATCGAGGTAAATCCGGAGACAATGCAGCGAAACGAGGGCATAGTCGGCGAATCCGCCGCCACCGCTCGGGGCGGCGGATTCGCCTCGTTCACCGTAACGCTTTGTGCTATCGAGACGCAACGCTCGGTGAATCGGGAGATTTGGGTCATGAACAACTGAAGTCTCCCGCTTCAACTCCTTTGATTTACTGACCTTCCCCGACGCCGTCTAGTGATTCAACGCAGCCCAATAGACCCAAGAGATAATGAAGTCGTATGCATTGGCCGGCGCTGGCCCCGGCTTCCGATATAAACTTACGACTCGCTACCTGGAAGCAGTGCTGACAGCCCAAGCTACTGAGCGTGAAGATACGAGAGAACGACTTCCCGCCATAGCTCCACCTTGTAGTCAGAACCACTTAAAGAACGGGTGGAGTCGGGCAGCACTGACTCGTCGCTGATGAATTTCTACGGTTGGCATTGTGGCAGTTCGCGTTGATTGTGGACGTTTACGGATCGATTGGTCTCGCAATCAGACTCGCTGTCACTCGGTCATTTCGAGAGTTTACTATCTTCTATTTTCCCTGTAGAAGGGTCGATCCGATAGTCACCTCCCTTCCAATTGTATGCCCAGAGTTCATCGCCTTCCATTCTGAGTCCCGTATAGCGGTACGATTTCCTCGTTGGCATCGTTGCAGGTTCTACTGACCACTGTTCCGTTCCGGAACGATCGAAAGCTCTGATATTTCTACCGCTTGCCTCGTCATCAGGTGGTCGAAATAGTACTATTATCAGGTCATCGATCGTCACGATGTTCTGAATCGGGCCCGGGAGTACGACCGACTCCCCGCCGATTTCGAGTTCGTTATCGGTGTATTCTATATCTTTCATTTTGGTAGTTCCCGCTGATTAGTGAACCGGTCGCCTGATAGTTCGTCCAGCAGTTCGAATTGTGTTGCGCCTCTGGCAGTGTTCGGCTTGGCGAACGGGATATCATCTCGTCGACGACAGCCCGCTCACTCGGGACGGTTCGATAACGCGTTCTAAGGGTGTCTGTTTCTCATCACCTTGTGATGTCTTCGAGTCTTTCCATCTTGCTGATTTTACTAAAATTCGATTCTTCAGATACAATCGTATCTGACACGGCTGTTACGTAGATACGCGAACAGAACGTGATCAAGGACTCCATTCCCCATCGATAATTCGAGAGGAGCAGCGATATGGTTATAGGCATTCGCTACCCACCAAAGATGTAAAGTCGTACATGTGATTTGAATACAAGATTAGCCCTCTCTTTGTGTGTCGACTTTACCTTCATTACCACAATGACACCAACTAACGAGCCTTCAGATACAGAAGCGATTACCGACTTTGAGCGCGAACTGACTGATTTGATTGCAAGTGCGTTTGCACGCGGGATACCCCTCGAACAGACATGGGAGATTGTCCTTCCTGTGGCCGACGCTCCAAACTGGACGATCGAGATTCAGAAAACATACTCCAGCGACGAGTCTCCGTATGATCCTGAATTCATTGACGATTGATTAGCTGGTGTCTGGGTCCACTATCTACTGACTTTGAGCCGTATACGTGTCTTTTCTCATAGAGCGATTTTGGTACGTATTACGTGGTAAGTGAGTGTCATCATATCCTATATCCAATTTGATCGGCAGACTTATGGGAATCATTGCCATGTGAGTACTCGAACTCTGCTGAAGTCGCAACAACGATGAGACAGTCGCCTGATGTCGTGTAGGCCGGGTCGGAGCAAGCCATGAAAACCAACGCCACCGACTCCAACGCTGGTATCGCTACCGAAGATGTATCCCCAACGACTGTGTTCAAGGCGTTATCGCACACACGGCGCCAGCACGCCTTGCAGTATCTCGTTCAGAAACCGGGGGCCGTCGTGTTCGGTGACCTCGCCGAATACATCGCTATCGAGGAGAGGATGACAACACGTGATCGATATGAACGTATCCTCACGGGCCTTTATCATACCCATCTTCCACACTTGGCTGACGCTGGGCTCGTCCGGTATGATGTTGAACAGGAAGTGGTGAAACTCCGTGTGAATCCAGAGGCGCTACTTCCTTACCTCGAACTCGCTTTGCCAGCGACCTCTGAGTGAACGTGCCGACCATGCAGTAACCGTCATTTCGTGTCGTTTACCGTCTCTCGAAGGCGCATGAATTGTTCGAATCGAGGGGGGACTCTTTCACCGACTGTTTGAGCTGTTCTGGTCTGAGTCAATAGCCTCCAAGCCTGTCTACTCGCCATAGAAAGGTTCCGCCAGCCTTTGGTCGGCCCGTTTGATCGTATTGCTAGCAGATCAACCCACTGCTCGCTGGCAAATTAGAGTTCAGATAGATCACTACGCGACAGAATACTTGGTCATAGCTCGAGACTGCATCTTTGACTCTGGATAGGGTTACCTGATCGGAGACGGACTCATCTAATCCCAGCCATTGGGAATTGTCTGCTCTGTAGGAGCGCTAGACGGCGCCGTGATTAGCCCAATATCGTCGGAGAACAGTCAACCACTGAACTAGTATCTGGAATCTACCGCAGTCTCTTGTTTTTGCAGGAATCTGCTTACTCAGACCCCCGGATCTGGGTAAGATTCATCCGGCTCACACCGCAACCAATCACCGCCAATTACCCCAAAGTCGCCGCAGTCTAGTGCTCCTACAGAGCACTCTATTCAGCACACCTCTTCTGACAGGCTCACGGTAGTTCCGTCAGTTGCTGCTGAAGACAAGGCGCGAATCCAGCACGACCCAGCGGTCAATCCGAACGATGAGCCCTTACTCGGCCGGGTCGTCCACGCCAGTCGATTCATTGACGCCGGCCTTCCGGCGCAGCCACTCGAGGCCGAGCGCACCGCCGACGATCCCCGCACCGGTCGTGAACCCGGGCGTGGCGTCGTCGTCCTCGCCCGGTTCGGGTTCGTCGTCCGCCGATCCGGTATCGTCGGGTTCGTTCGATCCGTCATCGGTATCGTCTCCATTCCTGCCGACACCGTCGTCTTCGTCGCTCTCGCCGCCGTTACCGGTCTCAGAATCATTCCCCTCGCCAGCATTGGAGTCGTCACTCCCGTCGCCAGTATTGGAATCGTCGTTGCCGTCTTCGTCCTCACAACAGGGGTCGTCTTTGCTGCCGTCTTCCTGAGGTGACTCGTCATCGTCCGGATCATCCTTGACAGGATCGTCGTCGGATTCGTCCTCGTCGGACGGTCGAAGCGCAACGAGCACGTCATCGGAACCGCTTCTTCGGGACCGGACGTACACCGTGTCCTCGCCGAGGACCGGGACGTCATAGGTCTCAACCGTCGCTCGATCGTCGTCCTCCAGCTCGACGGACCACCGCTCGTCGCCGGTTTCGGCGTCGAACCCGACAAGTTCCGTACTGCTGTCATGCCCTCTCCCGGCCTTGATCACGACGACCGTCTCCTCGACGATCGACGCCGAACTGTACTGGAAGGTGGCACCGCGTACGCTCCACAGCCCCTCTCCCGCCGGTTCCTGAGCGGAGAATCCGGTGTCGCTCGTGGAGATCCACACCCCGTCGCCGACCGCCGGCGTCAATAGGCTGGTACCACCACGGATGGGGTCCCCTGTTTCTGCATCGAGGATCATTCCCTCTCCGCCGTCGGTCACGGGGACGACGGCGTAGACCTTTCCGTCTCTCGCCGCGAGTTCCCCTAACCGTTCGTACGGCGCGTCCGGATCCTCCGCCGGCGACCACGTCCACGCCGTCGCTCCCGTTTCGGGATCGAACGCGGCGATGCCGGTCACGTCGCTCTCGGTGCTCGTCGTTTTCGCGAAGACGAGACCGTCCGAGGCCACGATCGAGGACACCGCGTGCTCTACCGGTCCGGACTCGTCGTCGGTCTCTATCTCGACGGTCTCGCGCTCCCAGTCGACCGCGCCGCCGTCGGGCTCGAGCGCGTAGACCGTCCCGTCGACGGCGGTCAACACCCGGCCGTAGGCGACGGTCGGCGACGTCGCCGCCAGATCGGCCGTCCACTCGATCTCGCCGGAGTCGGCCTCGAGTGCGGTCAGCCGGTCGCCGCCGACGTAGACGGTTCCGCCGGCGACCGCGGGCGTCCCGCCCGCGCCGGCGACCGCTGTCGTCCACTCGACGGAGCCGTCGTCGTCGAGCGCGTGGATCTCCTCGCCGTCGTTCAGGTAGACCGTGCCGTCGACGACGGCGAGCGGCCCGTCCGCCTCGTACTCCCAGGCGACGGTATCTGGCTCCTCGAATTCGCCGTCGATCGGCAGGTATCCGGTGTTACCCGGACCGGCGCGGTAGGACGACCAGCCGTCGGAAAACTCGCCCGCGGACGAACTCGAAGAACCGTCGTCTTCCGCGGCGGTCGAGCCGATCGACGTGAGCGCGCCGGTGGTCGAAAGCGCTGCACAGGTCGCCAGTACGGATCGTCGTCCCCACATTGCCATACGAGCGAGCAGGAAAACCAGTCACAATACTATCCAGTCAATAGTATGGTGTTTTTAGCTGTGCAACTGTTTCAGACCGAACGGAGTCCAGGACTCACGCAGGGTTTCGGAACGACTCGACACGCCCTATCCGAATGGGAGAGGATTTCCGCCATTTAGTTTGCACCTCTATGTAACACGCATTCGACGCAGAGTCAGTCATCACAGACGATGTATTCATCTCTGCGATTTCTGGCTGAAACTGCCGCCCATTATATCTCAGAAGCGTCTCGTTTGCGTTATCGCTGCTTCTACCCTGTCATCCCCTGAGTGTGGCATATGCGATTCTAACACCGGTCCCGAAATTCGTGGCGAGCGCTCGCGGAAGCCGACGCCGACTGTTACGAACCCCATCTCGGAGCGCCGGTGTCGGGTCCTCGAATACGCCGACTCCATGGCCGACGCAAATACGCGCGGGATCTAACGTGAGAAGGGGACGTGGCGGGAACAGCCTGGCTAACAAGGGGGCACCGATACGCTCCTCGCCGACCAGATAATACGGAGCTGTCCCGAGCGTATCGGGAACGTAGAGCGTGCCGCTGGCGTCGTGATAGAAGATTGCCTCCACGAACCCTGGAATCGGACGGCGGTGAAAGACTCGCACGCCGGCGTCGGGAAGATCGTCTGCATATCGGACGACCGTGCCGGTCACCCGTTCCCCGACGCGGGGCATTCCGGCTGGGACGAAAAGCGGGACATCGTATCGATCCGCGAACTGGACGGCATCGCGAGTATGCCAACTCGAACAGATCGCAACGCCGACGACCTCGCCGAGGTCTGCAATCCGGTCGTGGATTCCCGGTGAGTCGAGTGGATCGACGATCCAGACGCCATTGTCGAAGGCAAACGCGTGACTCGCGCGCATTCCCTCCTCATCCGGGTGTGCGAACCAGCCGAAGCCACCATCCCATGTATCGATGAGTTCGAAGCCCTGCGATTCGCGCCGATCTAACGTTCGTACGTCTCCCACACTGCCTCTTCTCGCGCAATTCTCTTATGAGTAACCGGTGTACGTGGTGATCCGAAGGAATCGAGCAGGGTGCGCCGTCTATTCAGCAGTCTCTGACCGAACTGCTGAATTGCTGCCAAGAGTGGCGTGCTGAATACAGAGCATCTATTTAGCAAGGTCACTTCGTTTGTTTCGGTCGGGTTGCGTTGAATCAGCCGATCATTGCGCGTGCGTACTGTTCGATGTTCTCCAGTACATGACACTCAGATTATGCTGTCATCATAACTGCTTATGGAGCGAGGAGATGTCTCTCCTCTATGACCGATTCAAGTAGCGACGAGTTCGACCCAACAGCACCAGACCAACGGGAAATCGGTCGCGAAATGGTTGACGACAGTACGGGACTCGGTTCAGTGATGGCCCACGCCTATCGCGGAGAGATAGACCGAGTGGGGACGTGGCGGCAGCGCCTCGACGAGACGACGACGTGGGCGGTAACGCTAATGGCAGCAATCTTGACGTGGGGGTTTTCGAGTACCGATAATCCACACTACATCTTGCTGATCGGGATCATTGTCGTCACCATCTTTCTGGGCATCGAAGCACGGCGGTACCGGGACTACGATGTCTTTCGCTCTCGTGCTCGAGTCATCCAAGAGAACCTGTTCGCAAACGCCCTCGACCCGTCCCAAGGCACTGAAAGTCACGACTGGCGAGCGGAACTGAGCAGGGACTATCGCAGGCCGACGCTGAAAGTCTCATTATATGAAGCACTCGCAAACCGGCTCCGGCGTGTGTACCTTCCCCTGCTCAGTGTCCTATTGGTCGCATGGGTCGTCAGGATTACAGCGTTCGCACCGCGCCAAGACTGGCTGACAACCGCTGAAATCGCCCGTATCCCCGGGATTGCTGTGGTTGCCGTTGTGGGTGTGTTCTACATCGTACTGCTGGGCGTCACCTTCTGGCCTCGCGAGCGTCATGCCAAGGGTGAATTCCGTGAAGGGGACACGGATGACTGGAAAGAAACAGACCGATAAATCCGTTCTCTGTACTGAGCGACCACCACTCCTCGGTAGACAGCCTTCCACTCGTGCCACATTCGCGCCTTGTATCTCGCAGAGCCTTAGTTAACTACCGAACCGCTGTCAGTAACGGTATGCGAGATACAGAGGATATATTCACCACGAATTGTTGGTCTATTCAGATTGAAGTAGCTGAATCAGCCATTCAGTAGGTCTGAGAACATACCACTGCAATATCTTTCAGATCTGGATAGCATCGATAGCGCCGAGTTGCACACGACCGATTTATTCAGCAAACAGAGATATCGAAACGGAGTTATCGGACCTGTTCGAGTTCTGGTTGCGCTCCTTCGTAGTGGGTATTTACGGTCAGAGAGTCACAATTCGGACAATGGCTACTGAGGCTACCTTTACGGTTCCATCGGATCAATTTCCCTTGGGAACCGTATTCGAGCAATTGCCGGACGTTACGGTCAGCCTGGAACGAATTATCCCGGCTCAAGACGTAGTAATTCCTTACTTCTGGGTGCGGGGGGCCGTCGTTGACGACATCGAGGGAGTGTTCACCGATCATCCAGGGGTGGAAGATATTCGCCTCGTCGATTCCGTCGCGGACGAGTATCTGTTGCGCGTTGAGTGGGCCTTGGAATACTCCGGAGTGCTAAGCGCGCTGATAGAGACCGGGATTCCACTCATCAAAGCCGTTGGCACAAAACAGGAGTGGGTGTTCAACGTGCGCAGCGATGATCGAAGCGACCTCGCGACCTTCCAACACCGGTGTCGAGAATTGGAGATCCCGATCACGCTGACGGAACTGCACGCGCTCACACCAATCGAGACCGAAGCGGCACTTACTGAGACACAGCAAGAGGCGCTGATACTCGCTTACGAGCATGGCTACTTCGAATCCCCACGCGAGGTAACGATGAAGGATCTCGGGGACGAACTTGGTATTTCACACCAGGCTGTCGCATCTCGCCTCCGGCGCGGAATTAACCAAATTCTCGGGACTACGCTGTCCGGGACAACGGCCCCATCTCGATAATGAGTATAAAAGCATGTTGAATACTAAAAAGCCAGCGTGAACTCTATCGGCTGCCTATACTAAACAGAATGAATGAAAGTCCCATTGAATTCGATACAGTGCTTGACCTCTGTCGAGACCAACACCGTCGAATTGTTCTTGCGGTACTCGCAGAAGAGAAGCGCTCGTTAACAGTGAACGACCTCACGAAGACGATTCTCAAATATAACCATCAGACGCCAGTTACAGAGGTTTCTGAAGAGATACTAACAGAAATCCGACTCTCGTTGGACCGCGTGCATATCCCAAAGTTGGAATCAGTAGGAGTCATTGAGTACGATCCGGAGCGGCAACACGCAAAACCGGCGGACCGATTCGATCAGTTGCAGCCATATCTGTCTGCGATCGTTGATCTCGATCTCACTCTCGAAGAGCCCATTGAGCTGTGATCTCATACAGTCGTTCCTGTCTCTGATATGATGTATCCCGATGCGAGATTCGTAGCAGAATATGGCTAAATTTCGATCCGTAGCGGTAACTCGTTCACCTGTACTGAACGATCACTACCCTTCGTTAATCGACTTCGGCGAGTGCTGCATTCGCGCTATCTATCTTGCAGAGATTCAGCGAACTACCGAGCCGCTGTCAGAAGCGGTGTGCGAGATACAGAGGATGAGTTCAGCACAGCGATCTCATTTATTTCGCGTTGAATCCAGTGAACCTGCTGTTCAATAGACCTGCACGCCGAAATTTTTCCGCCTCGGGTTCGCTCACTCGTTCGGAACCTCTCGGCGCAAAAACTTCGATGAAAAAGACCGCTCGCTCCCGTCGGTCGCTCGCGGGTGCTGCGCTTGACGCTCGACCGCAGCGTTACCTACTCAACCTGTACTGACGATCTGGCTGATCCTCGATCAGCAGAACTGTGAATATGGCACCCTAGAAGATTTACGTCTAATGCCATTATCATTGATATGCCTCCTCAGCAGTACGAGTACAAAGTAGAACCAGTCACTCTCACTCCGGACGAGTTGCGAAACCAGCGGTACAAGTTTGAAGATCTGCTCAACGAGACCGCAAGTGAGGGATGGATACTGGACGACACACTTCGGATCGATAATTCGACGGTTCTATTCGTGTTTCGACGGTCAGTCAATTCGCCGGAGGAGCCGTCGTGACTGCTCTACAGCCACAGTTCGCTGTCGGTCGCTAATACGGGTATGGGGCTTCCGGCGTACCCACTGCCCCTTCTCACTCCCAATCGATCTCACGCGATCGTTCCGAGTTTTGGAGGATGAATGCTCCAATCGCGAGTGTATTTTGTGCGATCGTGGCAAGTCGGAGGATGTATGTTGAGAGGAGGAGAAATGGGAGAAAACCAGCCGTCACACCGATACTGACGATCCAGACGAGATTGTCGATGCCGAGCGTCATGTTAGGGAACATCGTCGGCCTGAGATAGAGCGCTATCGTCCCGGTCACGACCAGCGCAGGGATCGTTGTGTAAATCATATTCCGGGAGAGATCGATGAGTTCCCATTGGAAATAGAGGCTCTTGATGTATTCGCGCGCCGGACCGAAGAACGAGAGGATGCTGATAAGTTCGATGAGCGTACGACGTTCCTCTTCACTGAGCTCGTTGTCATACTCGACTTTGATCCGTCGTACTTCATATAACTTCCAGCTGTAATTATAATCGAGTACAGCTTTCACGACCGCAAACTCGCCAAAGTTCCGGTCCTCCAACTCATCGATTACGACATCCGCATCGTCGGTAATACTGTTTGTAACCTCTACCACCTCCTTTTTGAGGTCATCGTTGGCATTACCATTCACGGCCTGTTCGAACGCCTCCGCCTTTTCGCGGCTGTTATCGATCAATGCTTGGAGGAATGATTCGGGTTCAGGTGGACTGACCGACCCAAAGATGTCCTCAACATCTCCCCGGAAGCTCATTGAGTTGCTCATCCGTTCACGTTGAGTGCCGAGCGGACCAAGTTCTTGGGAGAGGACGAGTTGGTTAATCGTTACGACGAGCGTCACGCCAGTGATGAGCGCACCGACTAACGCCTGAAACATGTATCGGGTTGGCCCCATATTTAGCATGAATTGGCGAAATGGACTAGACGCTCCGAGAAGGAGAAAGCAGATGAACATTCCGACAGCCAGTGCCGTCGTGAATAAGATGCGATGTAGGTCGAGCAGAACATAAGACCGAGCCCGACTGCTCCAGTTTGTAACCCGGTTTCGAATTGTCTGTTCGCCGTCTGCGTTTCCCATGTAGTCAAATAGCCTCAGACGAGTACAAAAGTGGCGGTTGCCTCTGTCATAGCCCTGCCATCCTCACGTAGGCACCTTATATTAGCCCCCCGACACTGGGATATCCTGTACTGACCGACCTCTACTTTTCGTTGACCAAGAGCGTGTCATACAATAGTCCCCAACCGACATCATTCGCAGCTTCGTCCATGAATAAAACCAGCGACTGGTGAAATCACTCCGTCACGGGCGAAACGAGAACGGTGTAATCGGAAAGTAGCGGGTATGAGACGTATTCTATGACACGCTCTGACCAACACTGGTTCGTGCTGCATTCGCGCCCTGTATTCAGCACAGTTCTGTCAATATTACCGAGGGCTGTCAGAAGTAACAGCATTACATACGTACACCTACGTAACAGTACTTGCGAACAAATCAAGCATGGATCAGCCCATTTTCGGCACGTTATAAGACAATAATGAGTAGTCAGAGGCCATGCGCATCATCGTAGCTTTGAGCGTACTGCCGTCAGTTCTCTACAAGTTCAGTCTCAGCTTCGTCCCAACTCCAGTCAACAGGGTCTTTGGGTTGATCACGGCGGTAGAGACGGTCAAAGTGAACAAATCCATGCGCGTTATCGACTCGAGCGATAACTTTGCTTTCTCCTGTCGAAAGAGAATAGTAGACTGTCACAGCAAAGTCGTCGACATCATCAAGAGACGGAGACGCACTGACCCGAAGTGAAAACTCATAGCCACGAAATGACCCAAGTTTGTACTCGTATTCCTGTGCCATCTGTTTAAATAGTGAATGAGAAGTTACTCACTTAAACTTAGCCTCAAAAGATACTTATCGAATAGTGGTAATCTCGCTTGATAGCATGACCAAAACCGAGCAAGGAGATTTATGTATTGATGTTGTATGCAACGATACGGAAGCTGGTAGATCCAACATGTCTGTGGAAATCTCAGCAGAAAAGAAGCGATCACTGATGGCTCGAGTGCTCGCAAAAGAGGGGTTTGACGATGTGTACGTGCTTGATGCCGATAGCGCAGCAGAGGTCTTGACTCCGAAGCGGCGCGAGATTCTGGATCGACTTTCTGATGGCGACATCCGTTCTGTCCGCTCGCTCGCAGAAGACCTCGGTCGTGACAAGGGTTCGGTAAGCCGAGATCTCGAACTGCTCGCAAGCCACGATCTCGTCACCTTCGAGCAGGAGGGAAAGCGGAAGGTCCCTAAACAGAAGCACGAAACCGTCGTTGTCGAGCCTATCCTGTAGGCCGACTCTTTGTCCTCTTACCTAAATCGAGGCGCTGTATTCCCTCCCCTCCCTGTTCGCGTCTTCGACGCTCGCTGAGGAAGGGGGCTAACCGTCCTCAATTACAGCTAAATTACCCGAAAGAGGCACTACAAATACAACAGGTTGCTATTGTCTATAGCGGCCTCTCTCTATCCGTTAGTCCGTAGATTGTTTTGCGAGTGTAAAGAAAAAGGTCGATCCTTCACCAAGTTCAGAATCAACCCCAATCTTCCCACCATGATTCTCAACGATCTCCTGGCACAATGAGAGGCCAATGCCGGTTCCCGGATACTCATCATCGTTGTGGAGTCGTTTGAAAACCTCGAAAATCCGATCAGTCTGATCCGAATTAATGCCAATGCCATTATCGGCGACAGAGAACTCCCAATGATCGGCCCGCTCTTCGGCTGTTATTTCGGCACGCGGTGTATCCGAGTTGTTGTATTTGATGGCGTTTGAGATGAGATTGTTGAATAGTTGCTCAAGCTGCTCACTATCGGCTATTACAGTCGGAAGTGATTCAGTGACGATCTCCGCGTCGTTTTCCTCAATTCGCAGTTGAAGATCGTCTGTGACCCAATCAATAATGGCGTCACCCTCGACTGGTTCAAACTCCCCATCCGATTGTTCGATCCGTGAAAACGCGAGGAGATCGTCAACCATCTCGCGCATCCGATCGGCTCCCCCGACCGCAAAGTCAATGAAGTCTTTCGCGTCCTCGTCGAGTTCGTCTTTGTATCGGTTCTCAAGAAGTTGGAGATAGGTGGAGATCATTCGCAACGGTTCCTGTAGATCATGTGAGGCGGCATAGGCAAACTGTTGGAGCCGATTGTTCGATTGTTGGAGTTGGTCGATGGCTCTTTCGAGTTCCGCTTCACGCTCAACCTGTTCGGTGATGTCACGCGTCAGCGCAACTTGCACGTACCTTCCGTCGGGACGATGAAGCGGCGCCGCATGCGTTTCCATGTGACGGCGCGTGCCATCCAGCCCGATGATGTCGAACTCCAACGTCCCATTCTCACCCTGACAGATCCGCTCATTGAACTCGCGGAATCGCTCGCGGTGCTCGGGGGCGATTAGGTTGTAGACGCACTCACCGGTTACGTCCGCTTTTGAATCGGCTTCCACCATGTCCAGCCCAGCGGGGTTCATTTGGAGCAAGGTCCCATCGGGAGCAACGGTCTTGATGCATTCGGGTGTGGTTTCAACGAGCGCACTCAGATGCTCGGTGCGTTCGTACAATTCCTGCTCTCGCTGTTGGCGCTCAAGTTCGTACTGCACCCACTGTCCCATCGACTCAAGAAATGCATATTCGTCGTCTGAGAAGTCTTCCTCCCTCGGTTCGGACGTGACGAAGAAGAACGTCCGGTCAGCACCGCCGGCAATTCCGATGTAGGTCCCCAAATATGCTCGAATGCCGAACTCCTGATAGACGGTGATGTCGTCGTATCCTTCTTTGTGAGGGTCTGAAACGCTTCCAGCTGCCTTGATTTCGGTCGCAGCAGTGCAGTAGGTTTCTGATAGCGGTAGTTCCACACCGGGCTCGAAATGCTCGTGATCGGCGCTGATGTACTCGACTTCGAACCAGTCGTCCTCCGTATCGACCTGAGCCAACGCTCCAAGTTCGAGGTCGAACCGCTCGCAGCCCATCTCAAACAACGCTTGGAGCTTCTCCTCAAACGTCTGGTCTGAATTGGCAATAATATCGTTTTGCTCGCGGAGAAACTCCTGGCGGTCCGCCAGTTCCGCTTTCGCGTCAGTCTGTTCGCAAAGCGTTCCCATCATCCGCTCAACCTCGCGAGCGGGCCGCTCGGGGCCGAGAAACTCCGAAGGAGGTGTGTAGTAGGAGTTGTGACTCACTCTGTTGTCATGGACGAGGTGTGGGTGAGTATTGATGACATCGCGGATGACTTCTGGCGAGAACCGGTCCTTATTGTACTGACAGAGTGCCATCCCGTCTACGTCTTCAAAGAGATAATTGGCCTTGCTCTCGCACCTCACGAGATCATCGACGGGAGCATTGTCATCCAAAATAAAGGCCATCTCGCCGGTTACCCGGAGTGCTTCGTACTCTTCAGCGGCCTCAGCAATAGCATCATCCAGAAACGAAAGCGTATCCTCTGCCTCAAATGACCCGTTCCGAAGATAGGTTTCTTGTTCGTCGTGAATCGACAGGGCACTCGATTCAAGGGCACCTTCCACGTCAATGCCGCCGTCCCGCATCGCCTCGATGACTGTTTCTCGTGAGTTCTCGTTCGTGATGTATACGCACCGCTCGCCCCGCTCGAGACCTTGGCGAATGTAGGGAATGGCTGCCGCGAACTGTTCGTCGCGGCTCTCGTAGATGAGAGCAAGATGGTCGTTGGTATGTTCGTGGTCGTTGAGGGGTTCGACGGGCCCATTGAACGCTGGGCTTTGTCGCAGTGCTTCAAGGCCATGTTTAACACTCGACAGACTGCGTTGATTTTCCTCTTGGACCGGTTGGCTCATTGAACGAATATGTTGCGCGACACGGTTAAAAATGGTGTTACCATCACTAGCATGCACGAGGTTGATCCTCATACTCTCGGTATAGTACAGAGGAGACGAGGAAAACAATCCGCAAGTGCGCTATCTATTCAGCAGTCACTAATCGTTCT
>NZ_CP099392.1:300000-392952 GCF_023913515.1 Natronococcus sp. CG52 | reverse complement strand
TTCGCCCGTCGCGATCGGGATCGTCGTATGTTGAGCGATCTCCGGCAGCGCGTCGTTGTGTTCGGGGAGTACCGGTTCCTCGACGAACATCGGCTCGTACGGCTCGAGCGCGGCGACGAGGCGCTTCGCCATCGTTTTGCTCGCTCGGCCGTGAAAGTCGACGCCGATATCGATTTCGTCGCCGACGGTCTCGCGAACTTCGGCGAGCCGATCGCGGGCCGCGTCGACCGCTGCTGGAGTGTCGATCCGTTCCAGCTTGGGCGTCGCGTTCATTTTGAGCCCGGTAAAGCCCGCTTCGACCTTCTTTGCGGCCGCTTCCCCGACTTCGGCGGGCCGATCGCCGCCGATCCACTGGTAGACGCGGATGCGATCCCGGGCTGCTCCGCCGAGGAGTTCGTACACGGGTGCGCCGAACCGCTTGCCCTTGATGTCCCACAGCGCCTGATCGATCCCGGCGATGGCGCTCATCAGCACGGGGCCGCCGCGGTAGAAGCCGCCGCGGTACATCGTCTGCCAGTGATCTTCGATCCGGGCAGGGTCCTCGCCGAGCAGATAACCGTCCATCAGTTCTTCGACGGCGGTTCGGACGCTCTTCGCGCGTCCTTCGACGACCGGTTCGCCCCAGCCGACGGTGCCGTCGCTCGTCGTCACCTTGAGGAACAGCCAGCGCGGCGGGACCTCGAACAGTTCGTACTCGGTAATGACGGAATCTCCGGAGCCGTCGGGTTCTGCCGCCGATTCGCTCAGTTTCTCAGTCATACGCGTTATATCGTGATTTTGCTATAATAAGATACTGCATCGCGATCGACCGTCAGCGACCGATCGCGAGAGGTAATACTCGCGGCGTCAGACCCCCTTTCCACCGGTGTTCGACAGGCCCTCGACGAGCCACTTTCGAACCAGTGCGAACAACAGGACGACCGGAACCGCTGTTACGACGGCGGCCGCGGTAACCGCGCCCCAGTCAACCTGCTGTGCCGTCTGGAAGAGCTGCAGTCCGAGCGGCAAGGTTCGCGTCCCCGTCGATTGTGAGAGGATCGATACGAACAGATAGTCGTTCCACGAACCGACGAAGGCGTAGAAGCCCGCGACGGCGATCCCCGGCAGCGATAGCGGAACGATGATCCGGTACATGATTTCGAGATGCCCGCAGCCGTCCATCTTTGCGGCCTCGTCCAGCGCTTCGGGGATCGCGTCGAAGTACCCCTTCAACAGCCAGACGACGAACGGCAGCACGCCGACGGCGTGGGCGAAGACGAGTCCGACTCTGGTATCGACCAGTCCCATACGGAACATGACCGTAAAGAACGGGATCAACACCAGCACCAGCGGCAGCATCTGGCTCGAGATGAGTCCCAGTACGACGTAGTCGCGGCCCGGATAGTCGAATCGGCTCACCGAGTACGCCGCCGGGATGCCGACGCCGAGCGTCAACACCGTCGTGGCAACCGCGATCATCATGGAGTTGACGAAGTACATCCGGAACGTCCCGCTGGCCAGCACCGTCGCGTAGTTTTCGATCGTCACGTGTGCGAGCGGGAGGAGGTTGATTTCCCGCGCGCGCAGCATCTCGTCGGTGACGATCGAAGACCTGAGGAGCCAGAACAGCGGGATCAACAGGAACCCGTAGTACAGCAGGAGCATCGCGTAGACGAACGCCGCGCGCCGGACGGTCATCTCGTCGTCAAGGCGCATCTCGAATCGGGTGACGAGCGTGTTCAACATCAGTCGAGATCCTCCAGTTTAACGTAGACGACGGTAAACGTCATCATGATGATGAGCATCACGACGCCGATACTGGCCGCGTAGCCGAGCAGGTACTGGTCGAACGCCTGCTTGTACACGTACGTCGGCAGGACTTCGGTGGCTCGGAGCGGACCGCCGCCGGTCGAGAGCCAGACGAAGTCGAAGTTATTGAACGTGTACAGGACGTGTAGCACGATCATGATCATCGCGACGTACGAGATGTTCGGCAGGGTGATGTAGCGGAACTGCTGTACCGCGGATGCGCCGTCCATCCTCGCGGCTTCGTAGAGTTCGTCGGGAATCGACTGCATCGAGGCGAACAGCGCGATGGCGAAAAACGGGGCGTTCTTCCAGACGTGCATCAGAACGATCAGCGGGAGGGCCCACGTGGTGTTCGAGAACCAGTAGTCCGTCGGGAGTCCGAACTCCGCGAGGACGAGGTTAACGAGGCCGTATCCGGGCTGGACGAGCCAGTTAAAGACGATGACGATCACGATAACTGGCAGAACCCAGGTGACCATCGTGATGCTCCGGAAGATCGTGATCCCCGGGACCTTCTGTTTGAGTAACAGCGCTAGCCCGAGACCCAGCAGAAACTGCAGGGCGACCGATACGCCGGTCAGCACCGCCGAGTTCCACAGTGCGGTCCAGAACACGCCGTCCTGGACGAGCATCCGATAGTTCGACATGAAGACGAACTCGCGAGCCTCCGGCCGCAGGAACGACCGCATCTGGAAGCTCGTTAGAACGCCGTCGACGATGGGATAGAGGATGATGACGCCCATCAACAGTCCTGCCGGTAACAACAGTCCCCAGCCGAGCCACGTCTCCGTCGAGAGGGAGACGAACTGCTTTCGGTACGACGAGAGTCGGTCCGTGCTCACGGCCATATCGGACACCCTCCGGAATCCGCCTTCGGGCGCCGGTTCGGAACTTGTCCGTCCTTCATCGAATCACTCCGCGTCCGGATCGAGGTCCACGTCGGCCGCTTCGAGCGCCCGTTCCAGCTCGTCGGCGGCCTCCGCGGGCGTCTGCTCGTCGAAGATGACGTTCTCGATGGCGTCGTAGATGCCCTCGCGAACCGATCCCCACGCGATCGGCGCCGGGGCGACGCCGTTCTCGAACGCGTCGACGAACGCCGTGTAGTCCTCGTCTTCGAGCGTGGATTCGACGTCCTCGTGGACGGGTGTCGCGACCGCACCCGGGTTGATCTCGGCCATTCGCTCGAGCGCTTCCGGACTCGACCACGCCGACGCGACCGCCATCCCGCTGTCGAGATCGTCCGAGTGCGCGTTGAGCATCACCGGTTTGACCTCCATGTAGGTCGCGTCCGACGCATCCGCGTGCTTCGGCAGCAGCGACACTGCCGCGTTCTCCTCGACCATCTCCACTTGCGCGTCCGTGTCGCGGAACCCTTCGATCCACGGCCCGCAGTGGATCATCGCGTGCTCGCCCTCCGTGAAGCCGACGTCGTTGGTCTCCCAACCCGCGCTCTGATACTCGGAGCCGGCCGTCGGTTGGTCGCCGTGGAACAGCCGGTAGTAGATGTCGCCGAGGATCGCCTCGAACGCGTCCGAATCCGCCTGCAGCGCCCAGCCGTCGCCGTCCCACTCGTATAGCGATCCGTCGGTGTGCTGGTAGACGTGGGAGAGGAACTCCTGCGTGGCGCGCACCTCGCCGCGCTCCGTTGTCAGGTGAAACCCGTTCATATCGTCGCGATCCTCGTTGATCGTCCCCGCGAGTTCCATGAACTCGTCGATGTCCTCCGGCGGACCGTCCTCGTAGCCGTACTCGGCGAGGACCTCCTTGTTGTACACGAGTGCGCGGCCGTTCCCCGTGTAGGGGAGGGCCCAGAGCTCGTCCTGGAACCGGAACGCGTCGAGCGCGCTCTCGTGGAAGCCGTCGAAGTGGGGAATCTCGTCGGTTCGGTCCGTCAGCGGTTCGATGATGTCGGCCGCGACGTAGTCGCCGGGGTGCTCGATCACGCCCTCGATGACGTCCGGCGTTCCCTGCCGACCGCCGGTCAGGACGTTCTGGCGCAGGTCGCTGTAGGCGTAGCCGGTTATCTCCAGTTCTCGGTCGGTCTCCGACTCGACGGTCTCCGCGAGCCACTCGTTGTGATCCTCGTAATCGTCGCTGTCCCCGTCGATCCACCAGAAGGTCAGCTGATCGTCACCGCCGCTCCCGAGACAGCCGGCGACCGAGGCGGCTGCCGCCGCTCCGCCGGCTCTGAGAAGTTCACGTTTGCTAATCTCTCTCATCGCTATACTCCGTATGTTCGCAACGACTATTATAAAAGTTTCCATCCGGTAGCTCTCGCGGAAGCGATCGACGAGAGAACGGTGCAGCAGCTGGCCGAGCCGGATCGACGCCGCGGGACGCGTTCAGCTGAGGGCCGGCAGGTACGCTTCGTTAGCCGCGATGAGTTCCTCGGTCATCTCGTGAATCTCGTCGAGATCGAGTTCGGCCGCCGTCAGCGGATCGAGCTTGATCGCCTGGTGGACGGCGTCGCGGTTCCCTTCGAGCGCCCCCTTCACTGCGAGGCGCTGAACGTTCACGTTGGTGCGGTCGAGCGCGGCGAGCTGCGGCGGGAGCTTTCCGACCGAACACGGCCGGATACCCGTTCCGTCGACCAGACACGGGACCTCCACACACGCGTCGTTCTCCAGATTCCGGATGTGACCCGCGTCGTTTCGCACGTTCAGGTTGAGTCGTCTCGGCGTGTCCGTCTCGAGCGAGTGAATGAGCCGGGAGGCGTACTCCTCCGAGCGTTCGATCGAGACGTCCTCGGAATCGACGTCGGCGAGCGCGTTGTCCCGCTCCTCGGACCGCTTCTTCCAGCCCTCGAGGTACGTCGCGGTCGGCATGCGCTCGGCGTAGTTCGTCCCGGTCAACTCCTCGATTACCTTCTCGTCCGTGCGGAAGTAGGGGAGGTACTCCGAGTTGTGATGGCTCGACTCGGTGACGAAGGCTCCGAAGTGTTTCAACAGTTCGAACCGAACCGTGTCCTTCCGGTAGGTCGTTTCGTCCTCCATCGCTTCCTCGAGCAGCGGATAGACGTCCTGCCCGTCCCGCGTACACTCGAGGAACCACGCCATGTGGTTGATCCCGGCGACCCAGTAGTCGAGTTCCGCCTGGGGAACGTCGACGTACTCCGCGATCGCCTCCGCGGTGTGGGGGACGCTGTGACAGAGTCCGACGATCTCGACGTCCGTGGCCTCGTCCACGGCCCAGCAGACGATCGCCATCGGGTTCGTGTAGTTCATGAGCAGCGCGTCGGGACAGAGTTCCTCCATGTCTCGAGCGACGTCGAGCATCGTCGGGATCGTCCGGAGCCCCCGGAAGATGCCGCCCGGGCCAAGCGTGTCCCCGATCGATTGCTCGACGCCGTACTCCTCCGGAATCCGGATCTCGTTCTCGAACGGTTCCGTGCCGCCGACGTTGATC
Source organism: Natronococcus sp. CG52 (assembly GCF_023913515.1). Lineage (NCBI taxonomy): Archaea > Methanobacteriati > Methanobacteriota > Halobacteria > Halobacteriales > Natrialbaceae > Natronococcus > Natronococcus zhouii. The sequence continues at coordinate 387,759 of NZ_CP099392.1, read as the reverse complement.
ATGTTGAGCACGTAGTCGGCGCCGTCGAGCGCCTCCCGTCGGTCCGTCGTCGACTCTATCGTCGCCTCGACTCGACCGTTCTCGACCATCTTCTCGGCGACCTCGGTCGTCTGTGCGAGGCGGTGCTCGTCGATATCCATTAGCGCGATCGTGCTGTCCTCGAGCGCTTCGAACGACAGGATGTCCCCGACCAGGTTCTTGGCGAAGACCATACTCCCCGCTCCGATGAACGCGATCTTTGTCATACGAGTACTCGTGGCCGGCGAGGTTATAAAATTACCGAATAGTATGGGTAGAATAATACCGCGAGACGTCTCTCTCGGTGTGATCGTACGAGTTCCGGCTGCGTGGATTCCTAACTTGTGGCGTGCTCGGAGCGATTACGCGGGTACGTCCACCGACCGTTCTCCGGTCTCGATCGCTGCGTTCTTGACGGCCTCTCCGGTATCGGCCGCGAAGAGGTGCACATTCTTTTCGGGGAATTTGACGTGAATCTCCCGCCCGGGGTCCCAGCGCGGCGTTCCGTCGATCGACGCAGTGTACGATCGGTCTCCGATATCGACGTTGACGTGGGCGACATCGCCGAGCGGTTCCACGACGTTGACGGTCGCCTCGATCGCGTTCGGGGTATCCGCCGTGACGACTTCGATGTCCTCCGGACGAATTCCGAGCGCGTACTCCGTTCCGTCTACTTCCAGGGACTCGTCGGTCTCCGCAGACAGCTCGTAGGTGAATTCCTCGTGGACGAGCGTGCCGTCGCTGAGGCTCACGTCCAGAAAGTTCATGCTCGGCGAGCCGATAAATCCGGCGACGAACCTGTTAACGGGTGTATGATAGCATTCCAGGGGTGTCCCGATTTGCTGGAGTTCGCCGTCGTCGAGGATCGCGATTCGATCGCCCATCGTCATCGCCTCCGTTTGATCGTGCGTGACGTAGATCGTCGTCACGCCGAAGTCGTTTTGCAGGTTCTGGAGTTCCGTTCGCATCTCCCCGCGGAGTTTGGCGTCCAGATTCGAGAGCGGCTCGTCCATGAGGAACACTTCCGGATCACGAACGATGGCCCGACCTAACGCGACGCGCTGTTGTTGTCCGCCGGAGAGCTCTCCCGGCTTCTGGTCGAGGTTTTGCTCGATTCCAGTCATCTCGGCGACGTTCTCGACCCGTTCGTCGATCTCTTCCTCGGGAAGGTCGGTCGTCATCTTCAACCCGAAGCTCACGTTCTCTCGGGCGGTCATGTGCGGGTACAGCGCGTAGCTCTGGAATACCATCGCCATGTTCCTGTCTTTCGGTTTCGCGCGGGTGACGTCCTCGCCGTCGAGGACGATTTCCCCGTTCGTCGGCGTCTCCAGCCCGGCGATACAGCGCAGCGTCGTCGACTTGCCACAGCCGGAAGGACCGACGAGCACGAGAAACTCTCCGTCTTCGATGGTGAAATCGAGGTCCTCGACGGCGACGAGTTCGTCCTCGCCGGCGTCGAATACCTTTCTGAGATTTCGAACCTCTATACGACCCATGTGAACAGAGCTCGAGCCCTCCATTATTAAGCTTTTGGTCACCGGAGGAAGCCGCAGGGCGACGAGCGCTCCAGACCGGTGTCTCAGCCGAGAACCCCGATAAGGCACAGCCCAGCCGCTCAGGCTGGTAGCCGCGCATCGGCGATCGTCCGTAGGGGGACTGCGGGTCGTCGATCGGATCCGCCGATGCCGTTCACGACTCGTGAACGGAACCGTCGCGAAAAGATCGATCGGTTTCGGTTTAGGCGGGGAACCGTACGCGAGTTCGCACCCGACAGTGGCGATCGTTCGGCGGGCCCGATACCGCGTTCATGGTGTGTGAACAAGTTATTTGTAGGTGGCCTACGGCTACCCGTGTATGGGCTCGATGGATATTCCGGCGGCGGAAGATGGCGGCCCGACCGCGTCGACGACGGTTACGAGCTTTCGCGTGATCGAGGCGCTCAAGGACCGTGACGCCGCGGGAGTAAGCGAACTGGCCGACGAACTCGACCTCGCGAAGGGAACGGTTCACAAACACCTCAACACGCTTCGACGACTCAATTACGTCGTCAAAGACGGACGCGCCTACCGGTTGAGCGTGAGCTTTCTCGGACTCGGCACGAGCGCCCGCACTCGCCTCCCGATCTCCGACGCGGCGGCGCGACCGCTCGAGAATCTCGCGTCGGCGACCGGCGAAATCGCGAGCCTGATGGTTCCGGAACACGGGTACGGAATCTACATCAACCGCGAGAGCGAGCAAAAACGGCCGGAGACGGCGGCGAGAGTCGGTGATCGTCTCCCGATGCACGCGACCGCAGGTGGAAAGGCCATTCTCTCGTACACGCCTCTCGAAGAGCGCGAGCGCATCCTCGACCACCGCGGACTGTCGAAGCTGACCGAAAACACCGTGACGGACCGGGATGCGTTCGAGGACGAGCTCCAACTGACCCGGGATCGTCGGATGGCCTACGATCGGGGCGAGTACCGCGAAGATCGACACTGTATCGCCTATCCCATCACGAATCCGGACGGTCGAGCGATCGGGGCGGTCACCGTCTCCGGACCGGCCACCCGAATGAAGGAGAAGGACGCGAGCACCGACTTCGCGAGCATCGTCGGCAGCACCGTCAGTTCGATCCAAAACGCGTTCTTCCGCGATCGGTAGTCTATTACAGATGTACATCTGTAATTCTTCACTCGAGCGCGTCGGTCGAGCGTTCACGAACCACGAATAAGCCGCGTTCGAACCGATCCCCCGTCAGGAATGAGGGTAAATATAAGGCCCCGGGAGGGCGACAGGGAGTAATGACCGACGACGACCACGACCGGCCGAACGTCATCGCGGTGATGACCGATCAGCAGCGCTGGGACACGGTTGGCGTCTACGGGTGTCCGTTGGATCTCACTCCCGCGATCGATACGCTCGCGAGGCAGGGCACCGTCCTGACACAGGCGATTACGCCGCAACCGCTCTGCGGGCCGTTCCGGGCGACGTTCCAGAGCGGAAAGTACGCGAGCGAAGTTGACGCGTGGCGTGACACGATGGGGCTCTCGTCCGACGAGTTGGGCCTCTCTCAGCGGTTCAAGGGCGCCGGCTACGATGTCGGATACGTCGGGAACTGGCACGTCGCCGGCACCTTCGACAGTCCCGTGCCCGAGGAGCGTCGCGGCGGGTACGAGGACTTCTGGATCGCCGCGGACGTCCCGGAGTTCACCTCACACCCCACGGAAGGTCGCCTGTTCGATGCCGACGGAGAATCCGTCGAGTTCGAGCAGTATCGCGCGGACGCCTTCACCGAGTACGCGCGCGAGGCGATCGAATCCCTGTCGGAGCCGTTCTTCCTCGTGGTCGCGTACGTCGAACCCCACAATCAGAACGATATGTGGACCTACGTCGCGCCGGACGGGTACGCGGAACCGTACGAGAAGCGGCCGTACATTCCTGAGGACCTACAGGACCGACCCGGCGACTGGTACGAGGAACTGCCGGACTACTACGGGATGGTCAGGCGGATCGACGAGTGCGTCGACGACCTCCTAGGTGCGCTATCCGACCGCGGCGTACGGGATCGGACGATCGTCGCGTACACGTCCGACCACGGCTGTCACTTCCGGACGCGTCCGGGCGAGTACAAGCGCACTCCTCACGAGTCCGCCGTCCGGGTGCCTGCGGTCCTCGCCGGTCCCGGCTTCGACGACGGGTCCGACGTCGATCGACCGACGAGTCTCGTCGATCTCCCACCGACCCTGCTCGACGCCGCGGATATCGCCGTTCCCGACGAGATGCACGGCGAAAGTTTCCTGCCGATCGTCCGCGGAGACGCTCCCGATACCGACGGCGAGGCGTTCATCCAGGTCAGCGAGTCGCAGGTCGGCCGGGCGCTCCGAACCGATCGGTGGAAGTACGCCGTCGCCGCCTCGTCACCGACGGGATGGCGCGGCGGCAGCGCCGAAAAATCGAGCGACGTCTACGTCGAACGCTACCTCTACGACCTCGCACGGGATCCTCACGAGCAGGTCAACCTCGTCGGCCGGCCGGATTTCCGGACCGTCGCCGACGACCTTCGCGATCGGCTCGCGGCGCACGTTCAGGAAATCGAAGGTAAATCGCCCGAAATCAAGCCCTACGAGAACGGATACAGCGCGTTTTGAGATCTCAAACGAAATCGATAGTTCGTCCCGAATCGTCCGCCACTGATCTCGATCGAGGACTGACCTTGATCTGAATCGATCCCACGCCGCGCAGTGTCTCCGTTACGCACGATTCGACCGGCGGTGCTCTCGTGGCCGTTTACCCGCCGTCTCTTCGTACGAAATAGGTCGTGTCTTAATGAGAAACGGAGTCCGATTCGCCCTAAATTAGGGCTAGGCGATGAAAAATCGGTGGTAACCACCGTCTCGTCGCTCGATTGACGCGCTGATCTGTTCGTTCTCAGTAGGTAGCCGACTGATCCGGAAGTGGACTGGTATTTACAATAATATGGCTGTAATTGGTTGGCGGGACGGATCCGTCTTCTCCACGACACGGTCGTGTAAGGCGGGTCGCTGCTGGGCCAATCCCGTTGTCCTTCCGTTACCTCGCACCCAGCTTTGTTTCCTAATAAGATACAGAGCTACTGCGGATCGAATGCCACCCGAGTCATCGGGTTATCCGCGCAAAGTCGACTCAGAACGCGGAGCGGCAGCGTAACGGAACTGCTGGAGGCGCGAATAGTTCGGGACAGGTACCGTGTTCGCCGTCGCAATTCGACTGGTAGCCCCGATTTCCCGATTCGAAACGACGGGCGGGATCGAGTATCGGTACTCGAGGCGTCAGCGTTCGACGACCGGCGCGCCGGCCTCCTCGCTCGGAACGCCGTCTTCGATCGTCGGCCAGCCGTCCTCCCACCGGATTCGATCGATCAGTAGCGCCCGACGCGGCGTGTCGTTGATCCAGACGTCGTCGGCGTGATACGCGTGGTACACGAGCCAGTCGTCGCCGTCGTCGTCTCGGATGACCGCGTTGTGCCCCGGACCGAGAAACGCCTCGCCACCCTCGAGAATCGTCGTTCCCGGGTAGTTCTCGATCGAATCGCCGTTTCGGTTCACGTACGGACCGTCGAAGGATTCGGAGCGACCGACGACGACGTGGTAGGTGCTTCTCCCCCCGTCACAACAGGAGCCGTTCGAGCCGAAGAAGTAGTAGTAGCCGTCGCGCTCGATGATCCACGGCGCTTCGAAGTGATCGTCGGCGGCGATACGGAACGGTTCACCGGCGACCTCGAGACCATCGTCGGAGAGTTCGACGCCCCAGATACCGTACCAGCTCCCCCAGAAGAGGTACGGCGTCCCGTCTTCGAGCATGAAGAACGGATCGATGGAGTTCTCGACGCCGATTTCCTCGCTGTCGAACAATTTGCCGCGGGCGTCGAACGGCCCCGCGGGGTGATCGGCGGTGGCGACGCCGATCGCCGGATTCTCGTCGCCCCACTCCGAGTAGGCGTAGTACAGGTAGAACTGGTCGTTGTACTCGGCGATATCGGGTGCCCAGAGGCCGCCGCCCTCCTTCCAGTCGGGTTTCGTGTCGAACACTTCGCCGACGTACTCCCACTCGACGAGGTCGCGGGATTTGGCGATCGGAATCAGCTGTCGTCCGTGCGTATCGTGTCGATCCGACTCGTGATACCAGTGGTCTTCGGTGCCGTAGACGTAGAAGACGTCGCCGTCGTCCGCCGAGTACCGGATGATCGACGGGTCGGCCATCGTGGGTTCGAACACCGAGTTTTCGTACGTTTCCGTTTCGGCGATCGTCTCGAGGCATCCCGTAAGGCCGAAGATCGTGGTCGTCGCTAAGAATCGTCTCCGATCCATATCTTCCCTATTCACCTGCGGTAACTTTATCTCTTACTTGAAAATTTCAGCCAAACGCCCGTGAGCGCCGTTCACACCAAAGGAGATATATAGGGGGATAAGTCAATAGTAACAGTGTATGACACTGAATAACAGGTGTTGCGACGGTAGAGGTACCTCCGTAAACCGACGGCGGTTCCTGCAAACCACGGGTGCTATCGGAGCGGCCGGGATCGCTGGCTGTACCGGTCTCATGGGAGGCAGCCAGCAAGACGGCGTCGAGTACTGGACGCTCTTCACCGGCGGGGACGGCGATGCTATGGAGGGTATGGTGACCGAAATAAACGAGAGCGACGATCACGATGACCTCCACATCAATCGGCAGCGCGTTCCACACGGCGAGTACTACGATCGCCTCTATACGTCCTTGACGGGCGATGAGTATCCGGATGTGGCCGTCCTCCACGCGGATATGATCCGCGAGTACGAAGATCTGGTTACGCCGCTCACCGACGAAATCGGATCGGATCCGTACGTCGATGAAGTTGCGGAGGCCGTCGTCGTCGACGGAGAACAACTCGCCGCACCCCTCGATACCCACCCCTCGGGCTGTACTATAACAAGGAGATATTCGAGGAAGCGGGACTCGATCCGGAGGAGCCGCCGAGCAACTACGAGGAGTTCGAGGAGGCTGCAAACGCCATCACCGAAAATACGGACCACTGGGCGGTGAATATCTTCGAGGGGGGGCTCGTAACGATGAACTTTCGGATGGCACTCTCCAGCTTGGCGGGTGAACCGACGCCGGAACTGGACGAAAACTTCGAGCCGACGTTCGATAACGACGAGGGACTCGCGGTTCTGCAAGAACTCCACGACTGGGTTCACGAGCGCGAATGGATGCCGGAGGACGGCGACGTGGGAGACGACGCGTGGAACGCCGGCGAGTTAGGAATGGACATCAACGGAACGTGGCACGTCAGTCCCACCCGCCGGAACGACTTCGAGTTCGGTATGACCGAGCCGGCGGTTATGCCGAATTCGGAGGCCACGTTCACTAACCAATCCAGCCACGTACTGGTCATACCGAAGAACGAGGAGCGAGATACCGAACGTCACGAGGAAGCGGTCGAAACGGTCCGCCTGCTGACTCAGACCTACAATGACGCTTGGGGGTACGAAGCCGGACACATGCCGGCCAGTTTGGAGGCCCTGGAAAGCGACGAACTCCGCGAGAGCGATACGTGGAGCGATACGCTGGAAACGTTCACCGCGATGATCGACGATGGTCGCGGCGTAGCGCCGCCCGCGACGCCGAACAATACCGCCTACAAACAGCAGCTGTATCAACCGATAGATGATATGCGAAGCGGCAATCTGAGCCCCGAAGAAGCCTTGGACGACGCCGTGGAAGGTATTCGGGAAACCTTCGAGTAGTGTCCACTATGCCTCAAACAGACAACGAGTCGAGCACGAACGAGCGGGTGCTCGGTATCGATCCGACGTCGCGAGAAACGCGCGAGCAGATTGCGGGCATCGGTTTCGCGCTCCCGTACCTCGTTATCGCCGGCGGATTTCTTTTCGGCCCGTTGCTGTTGGGTCTGTACATGAGCTTTCACGACTGGAACGCGACGACTCCAGCTCGATCGGAGTTTATCGGGTTTCAGAACTACCAGTCGCTCTTGACCGACCCGCAGTTCTGGTCCGCGATGTGGAACACCGCGTACTTCGTCACACTCACGGTGCCGCTGCTCGTCATCGGGTCGCTCCTGCTTGCGCTCGGAGTCAATCGAGAAATAAAGGGGAAGTGGTTGTTACGAACGATCTTCTTTAGTCCGTACGTCCTCACCGTAGCCGTAATCGGTATCCTGTGGGGAGACCTCTTTGGCGGAAATGGACTGATCTCCTACTATACTACGGGTGGGAGCTGGTTGAATAGCCACACGCTCGCAATGCCGGCGATAGCCATCGCGACGGTTTGGTGGACGATCGCGTTCAACTTCATCATCTTGCTGGCAGCGCGCCAGAACGTCTCGAACAGGCTCTACGAGGCTGCGAAACTAGACGGGGCCAGTTCGTGGCGAATGATGCGAGATATCACGATTCCTCAGATGAAGAACCCCCTCATCTTCGTCGTAATCGTCTCGTTCATCACTTCGTTCCAGGTGTTCGGCCAGCCGTTCATCATGACCGACGGTGGACCGAGTTTCCAGACGACCACGATCGTCGTGTACCTGTACAACACGGCCTTTGCTGGTCGGGAGTTCGGTTACGCAGCCGCAATCGGGTACGTTCTGTTTCTCATCTTGGTCGCCGTATCGTCGGTCAGCTACTACCTGCTAGGAGGAACCAAAGAATGAGTACACGATCGCGACGGTTGATAGAGGGTGTATCGTTTGACGCGGATCTTCGAACGGTCGGCGTATACGCCGCCGTGTACGGAGCGGCGTTCCTGTTTGTTATCCCGTATTGGTGGATGTTCGCGACGTCGGTTATGCCCCGCGGACAAATTTACTCCAGTACGCCGCACTTGATTCCGAGAGACATCACGTTCCAGTGGTACGAAGTGCTCTTCGAGGGCACGCTGATCGTCCAGTGGACCATCAACACGTTCATTCTGGCGCTGGTAACTACTGTCATCGTGCTGTTGATCGACGCCATGATCGCCTACTCGCTCACCCGACTCGAGTGGCCGGGTCGCTCCGTTCTCTTTTCGCTGATCGTGGCGAGTTTCATGGTGCCCACAATCGTGAATCTCGTTCCCGTCTACGTGATCGTGAACGAACTCGGCCTCATCAACTCCTTGTGGGGTGTCGTTCTTCCGGCCGCGGCCGGTCCGCTGGGCGTGTTCATGCTCGTCCAGTTCTTCAAGGATATCCCCGTCGAGGTCGAGGAAGCAGCCCGACTCGACGGGTTTTCTCGAATCCGAACCTTCACGACTATCATCTTACCGATGATGCGTTCCGCACTCGCTTCACTCGGGCTGTTTATCTTCGTCTGGACGTGGAACGCATTTCTCTGGCCGCTCGTCATCCTTCAAAGCGAGGGGATGTACACGCTCCCGATCGGAATCGTGACGGTCCAGGAGGGAATGGGCACTACCGAACCGGGAATCGAAATGGCTTCGGCGGTCGTTGCATCGCTGCCGCTGCTCCTGGTCTTCCTGCTCATACAGAATCACCTCGTAAAAGCGGTCGAAATGCAGGGGACGACGAAATGAACGCTCCCGACGATATCGATCCCATGTACGCGACGCTCGAGCGAACGGTCCGCTTCGTCTGGGTCAACCTCGTCTCGATCGTCAAGATTAGCCTCGCGTGGTTCCTGGTATCGTTGCCGATCGTCACGATCGGCCCCGCCACCGTCGGCGCCTACCGTGCCGTGCTCTCGCTTCGAGAGGCGGGCGCTGAAGGCGTCGATTGGGGCGCCGTCAGCGGGATCTTCCGAGCGCAGTTCATCCATGCGACGCTCGTCGGACTCGTTCCGCCAATATTGCTAGCGGTTTCGGGAATGTACGCACTCGCGTACCTCGCCGACGGGACGGTTCTGGCGGGCCTGCTCACGCTCGGTGCGGCTTACGCCGGATTGTACGCCTGGCTCGTGTCAATCCCTGTTCTTCTGGGACTGGCCGAAGGAAAGCCCGCAGCGGACGCGATAACCGACGGGTATCTGTGGACCGCACGGCACGCCATCGGCGCCGTCGCGCTGGGAATCGTAACCACCGTGCTGTTGACGGTGACGTCGCTGCTGACCGTTGCTGTAGCACTTTTGTTCGCCGGCGTCGCCTTCACGCTTCACATCGAATTCATTACCGAAACCGACCAACTTACGACATCAGTTCCAGAACGATGATAGACAGTACGAGATTCGATCGATCACGCACCGCGCCCCCGGAGACGGGTGAGATGAGCCCCTCGGAAGCAATAGCTACGAAAGCGTGCGAGCACGCGCGGAGGGTACTATGACGAGTTCGAACGACGGAACGGCATCGATTACGTTCGATGACGCGAGAAAGGTGTACGGCGATGAGTTCGTTGCCATCGAGGGGGTTGACGCCCACATTGAACCCGGCGAGTTCATCACGATCGTCGGACCATCCGGATCGGGCAAGTCGACGTTGCTTCGGATGATCGCAGGTCTCGAGAAAATATCCGATGGCGACATCCAAATCGGTGGCGAGAGCGTCAAGGGCGTCGAACCGCAGCACCGTGGCATCGCTATGGTGTTCCAGAACTACGCGCTCTATCCGCATATGTCGGTCCGGAAAAACATGTCCTACGGGCTGAAGCTGACGACGGACCTTCCGGATAACGAGATCAAACAGCGAGTGCAAGAGACGGCTGAAATGATGGGTATCGAGGACCAGTTGAGCGCTAAGCCGAGCGAGCTCTCCGGCGGACAACAACAGCGCGTCGCGACGGGACGAGCCATCGTCCGCGACCCCGAGGTCTTCCTGATGGACGAGCCGCTGTCGAACCTCGACGCGAAGCTCAAAGTCCACATGCGGACCGAACTCCAGCGTCTGCAGGAGGATCTGGGAACGACGACGATCTACGTCACCCACGATCAGCACGAGGCGCTCACGATGAGCGACCGCATTATCGTTCTGAACGCGGGCGAACTCCAGCAGTTCGCGACACCGGACGAGATATACGACCGACCCGTGAACCGATTCGTCGCGGACTTTATCGGAAGTCCGTCGATGAACTTCTTCGACGTCGAGTTGAACGAGCGGACGCTCGTCGGCGACCACGTCGAGTACTCGGTTCCCGAACCGGTCGCTGAGGCGATCCGAGAGGGCCAGACGGGAGACGGTCTCGAGCTGGGGATCCGACCCGAGAACATCTCGCTCGGTTCCGACGGCGCCAACGCCATCTCCGCGACGGTCGAGGTGGTCGAGGTTGCGGGAAGCGACAACTTCGTCTACCTCGACGTCGGCGGGAACGAGTGTCGAGTTCGCGTCCCGAGCGACGTGAAACCGACGGTCGGCGAACCGGTTCAGTTCACGTTCGACCCGGCGGACATCCACGTCTTCGACAGACAGACCGGACGGAACGTCCTCAGAACGCTCGAGTCGAGACAACAGGTTTCCGAGGAAGCGTCTCCCTGATCCGACTCGATCGAAGCGGAGTACTCGTATTAACAGACGATCGCTACAAGATACACTATGGAACGACTGACGGAAGACTATCGACGGCAGAGAGCACTGAACGGACACTGGCAGTTCGTAACGGATCCCGAATACGACGGGCGGTCTGACGACTGGTACGACCCCGATGCGGACTGGCCGAATCGCACGCACGCGGTCGAGGTGCCGTGTGCGTGGCAGGAGGACGACGCATACCGGGAGTACACGGGCGCAGCGTGGTATCGACGGACGGAGACCCTCGAGCTACCGGCCGAGGAGCGCGTACTGCTCCGATTCGGCGCTGTCGACTACGAAGCGACAGTCTGGGTCAACGGCGAGCGCGTCGGCGAGAACCGCGGCGGCTACCTCCCGTTCGAGCTGACGTCACCGACGCGGTCGTGGAGGAGAGAACGCGATCGTCGTCGAGGTCGTCGACCCGGCGGACATCAGCGAAATCCCGCACGGCAAACAGGGCGCGCCGTGGTACCAGCGGATCAGCGGGATCTGGCAGGACGTCACGCTCGAGTTCGTCCCCGAGACCCGCGTCGAACGGCTCCGCGCGACGCCGGATCTGGACGACGACAGTGCGCGCATCGATTTCGACGTCGCGGGCGTCGACGACTCGTCGTCGGTGACGGCCGCGGTCCGGATCACTCGCGACGGCGACGACGCGGCTCGCGGCGAGACGGCGATCGACGCCGACGGCTCGGGGTCGCTGACGGTTTCGATCGAGGACCCGACGTACTGGACGCCCGAAACGCCGGCGCTGTACGACGTCACCGTCGACCTGCGCCGCGACGGGCAGGTCGTCGACCGGTACGAGGACTACTTCGGGATGCGTTCCGTCGAGGCTCGAGACGGACGGCTCTACCTGAACGGTGAGCCCTACTACATGCGGGGCGCGCTCGATCAGGGATACTATCCCGAGACGCTCTATCGACCGTTCGACGAATCGCTGTTCGAGGAGGAGGTTCGGACGGCCAAGGACCTCGGATTCAACCTGATCCGGAAGCACATCAAGCCCGCCCACCCGGACTTCCTCGAGTGCGCCGACCGGCTCGGCATCCTCGTCTGGGAGGAGCCCGCGAACCCGACCGTTCACACCGACCGCTCGAAACGCGAGGTTCGCGAGCAGATCGAGGGGCTCCTCGAGCGAGACTACAACCGGCCGAGCGTGATCGTCTGGAGTCTCTACAACGAGGAGTGGGGGATCGGGAACCCGCAAGGGCTCGACGAGGAGACGTCGCTCTGGGAGGACGAGGCGAAACAGGAGTACCTCGCGGATCTCTACGACGACATTTCGGCGCGAGATCCGACCCGGATCGTCTGCGACAACTCGGGCTGGGCACACGTCGCGACCGACGTCAACGACTACCACCGCTACTTCGTCAGTCCGGACCGCGCGGGCGCGTGGGAGACCGACATCGACGCGATGGCCGACGCCCCCGAGGAGAATTACGGCGCGACGGAGACCGATCCGGACGACGCGCCGATCATCGTCTCGGAGTTCGGGACCTGGGGGCTGTGCGATCTGCCCGCGGTCGAAGCCCACTACGACGGAACGCCGCCCTGGTTCGATTACGACTTCTTCGACGATCCGATCAAGCGTCCGGAAGGAGTCCACGACCGCCTCGAGGAGACGACGCTCCCGGACGTGTTCGACGATTGGGAGTCGCTCGCGGAAGCCTGGCAGTGGCGCGAGTTCCGCTCGATCAAGGACGTGATCGAGCGGATGCGCGCCCGCGAGGGGGTCGCCGGCTACGTCATCACGGAGTTCTCCGACATCGAGTGGGAGTTCAACGGCATGCTCGACTACCGGCGCGAGGAGAAGGTCTTCACGGACGATTTCGCCCGCATCAACGACGACGTCCTCGTGATGGTCGAACCCGACTCACACGCGGTCGGTGCGGGAGACACGCTAACCGCGGACGTCGTCGTCAGCAACCACACGAACGAACCTCTCGAGGGCGAGGTGACGTGGTCGTTCCGCGGGCGCGAGGGGGCGGTCGCGATCGATCGCGACGGGTTCGGCGTCACGCGCGTCGAGGACGCGATCTCGATAGCCGTCCCGGACGTCGATGACGCGACGACGGACGAACTGACCGTCTCGCTACCCGGCGCGAGTTCGAACGCCGAATCGATCACCGTCGTCCCCGATCCGTCGGTCGACACCGACCTCACCGTGGCCGTCGACGACGACGAACTGGCGTCGACCCTGACGGCGATCGGGTTCGACGTCGAGCCGTCGATTACGGACGCGACCGACGTCGCGCTGGTGGCGGATCCCGACGTCGACGCGAGAGCGTACGTCGAGGGCGGCGGCGCGCTCGTTCGGCTTCCGGACGCGACCGGTCACATGAGCGACGACGCGTTCTTCGAGTACCGCGACCTCCCCGAAGACGAGAGCTGGAACCTCGTCGCGTCGCTGTTCTACCGCGACGACGGACCGCTCGCGGAGTACGTCGACACCGTTCCCGGCTGGGAACTCGAGGGCCTGTACCCCTACGACGTCGTCGCGGACGTCGACCGAGACGTCGACGACGTCGGCGTCGGATACGTCGAGGGGTGGCTCGCGAACTGGAGCGCCGCGGTTACCGTCCGCGATCACGGAGACGGGCGCGTCGGCGCGTTCACCTTCAGAGTCACCGACGACGGCGCGCGCGCGAACAATCCGGTCGGCGTCGCGGCGCTCGCCGCGTTCGTTACCGACCTCGCTCGAGACCAGGACCGAACGACCGAAGACGATTCACGACACACGCCACTCATGCACATCACAGACTACGAACTGTTCGAAGTACCGCCGCGCTGGCTGTTCCTCAAGGTGACGACGAGCGACGGCACCGTCGGCTGGGGCGAACCGGTCGTCGAAGGACGCGCGAAGACGGTCAAGACCGCGGTCGAAGAGCTGATGGATACCTACCTCGTCGGCGAGGATCCGGCACGAATCGAAGATCACTGGCAGACGATGTACCGCGGCGGCTTCTACCGCGGCGGGCCGGTCCTGATGTCGGCCATCGCCGGGATCGACCAGGCGCTGTGGGACATCAAGGGCAAGACGTACGACGCCCCGGTGTACGACCTGCTCGGCGGGCGGGCCCGCGATCGACTGCGCGTCTACCAGTGGATCGGCGGGGACGATCCGTCGGACGTCGCCGACCAGGCGCGCGAGAAGGTCGACGCCGGCTTCACCGCCCTCAAGATGAACGGGACGCCGGCGATGGAGCGAATCGACTCGCCGGCGACCGTCGAGGCCGCGACCGAGCGGATGCGAGAGGTTCGCGAAGCCGTCGGGAGCGAGGTCGACGTCGGCGTCGACTTTCACGGGCGCGTCTCGAAGTCGATGGCCAAGCGGCTGGTCGCGGCCCTCGAACCGTACGAGCCGTTCTTCATCGAAGAGCCGGTCCTGACGGAACACCTGGACGAACTCGCGGGGATCGCCCAGCACACGACCACCCCGATCGCGACCGGCGAGCGGATGTACTCGCGGTGGGATTTCAAGCAGGTCTTCGAGGACGGACACGTCGACCTCATCCAGCCCGACCTGTCCCACGCCGGCGGGATCACCGAGGTGAACAAGATCGCGTCGATGGCCGAAGCCTACGACGTGGCGGTCGCACCGCACTGCCCGCTCGGCCCGATCGCGCTAGCCTCGTGCATCCAGGTCGACGCCTGTTCGCCGAACGCGCTCATCCAGGAGCAGAGCCTCGACATCCACTACAACGAGACCAGCGACGTGCTCGATTACCTCGCGGACCCCTCCGTTTTCGACTACCGGGAGGGGTACGTCGACATCCCCGACGGACCGGGGCTCGGAGTCGACATCGACGAGGAGTACGTCCGGGAGCAGGCCGGCGAGGTCGACTGGCACAATCCCGTCTGGCGCCACGACGACGGCAGCGTCGCGGAGTGGTAACGATGGTGGACGAGTACGAGGTGGAGTGGAGAGCTGAGACGGCCCGCGTCGAGGGCTGACGAGCGTCGCTTTCGGTCCGAACTACCGGCTCAACAGCACGGTCTCGATCGACTTGCTCGCGTTCACGAGGAGTCTGGCGATCTCGTCCTCGAGTCGGCGACCGTAGAGACTGTCTTTGGAGCCGCTGACCTCGATCGCGGCGATGGCGTAGTTGTCGGCGTCTCTGACGGGAACGGCGACGCTGTGGAGGTTCTGGTAGGGTTCGCCGTGGCCGACGACGTGGCGGTGGCCCATGAAGGATCCCGCGCTGAAGGTACTCTCCTGCGGACCCTCGCGTTCGATAACCATCCGCTGGTTCCGAAGCGTCCGTAACTCCGAAACGAGCTGATCCGCGCGGTCGGTCAGCTCCTGTTCCGCGAGCAGCGCCTCCACCTCTTCGACGGGACGGTACGAGAGGATCGCCTTGCCGCCGACCGAAATCGGCGCCGGAATGCGGTCGCCCTCGCTGACCGGTCCGACGGGTTGCTCGCGCTCGCTCGTCTGGGAGAGATAGATCGCGTCTCCGTCCTCTTCGACGACGAGCGAGACCGTCTCCCCGGTCTGCCGGGCCAACCGGTTCAGTTCCGTCCGCGCGACCTGGAAGACGTCGCGGCGCTCGCGAACCCGACGACCGATCTGGAACCACCGCAGGGAGAGCGCGTACGAGGACCCGGTTTTCGTCACGAATCCGAGGTGGTGGAGCGTGTCGAGATACTTGTAGACCGAGCTCTTGGCGATCCCAGTCTCGCGCGCCAGTTCCGTGATTCCCGTACTCTCGCGCCGTTCCAGCGCCTCGATGATCCGAAAGAGCTTGCGGACCGATTTCACGTGGTGGCTCGTCCCCGACATGTGTCGTAGACGACTGGCGACGATCACCAAAACCGTTTCTCATTGTGACACGGAGTCGTCTCGTTCACGGCGCGTACTCGCTTGCGTCGGACGGAAGATTTATTCGCCGAAACGAACGTTACTACGAAAGTGACCGAACATGCGTCCTGCACCCCCTGAGACGACCGACACCCTGCCTCAGTTCCGCCGAGACGTCCTGCGTTCACGAGCCGATCTAGCCGCTAGCGACCGGGAATATCGGTGGGAGTCGTGACCGGGTCACCGACGGGAGCGTCCGAGGAGGACGCGAGCGACCGACGGCGCTCGGTCGCGCTCGACGGCGAGTGGGAGTTTCTCATCGATCCGGAACGCAGCGGCCGAACGAACCGGTGGTACGAACGAGACGCGACGTGGCCGGACCGTGCACACGCGGTCGAGATTCCCCGAGCGTGGCAGGAAGACGACGCGTATCGAGAGTACACTGGGACGGCGTGGTATCGTCGATCGATCGACCTGGACGCGGCGGTTCCGGCGGGAAAGCGGGCGTTTCTCGTCTTCGGCGCCGCGGACTACGAGACGACGGTGTGGGTCAACAGCGAGCGCGTCGGCGAGAACCGCGGCGGCTACCTCCCGTTCACGATAGACGTCACCGACGAACTGGAGCGCGGAGCGAACGCGATGGTGGTCGCGGTCACCGATCCCGCGGATCTCTCGGAGATTCCGCACGGAAAACAGGGAGATCCGTGGTACACTCGGGTCTCCGGCCTCTGGCAGTCCGTCAGCCTCGAGTTCCGTCCGGAAACCCGAATCGTCGACGCACCCGTCACTCCCGACCTCGAACGGGATCGTGCCGTCGTCGATCTCGAGTTCGCGACGGGATCGGCCGACGTCGAGGCGTTGCGGGCGACGGTGCTGGCCGACGGAGACGGCGATTCGGAGGCGAGCGCCACCGTCTCGCCGGCCGCCGACTCGACGGCCGTTCTCGAGTTCGACGACCCCACCTACTGGTGTCCCGACGAGCCGGCGCTGTACGACCTCACCGTGATCCTCGAGCGCGACGGGACGGTCGTCGATCGGTACGAGGACTACTTCGGAATGCGGAGCTTCGAGACGGCGGACGGGGAGTTCCTGCTGAACGGCGAACCGATTACGCTTCGCGGCGTTCTCGAACAGGGATACTACCCGGAGACGCTCTACCGGCCCCGGGACGAGGAGACGTTCAGCAGCGAGATCGAACTGGCCGCCGACCTCGGGTTCAATCTCATCCGGAAACACGTCAAGCCCGCTCATCCGGACTTTCTCGAGTGTGCCGATCGGAACGGGATGCTGGTGTGGCAAGAGCCCGCAAACCCGATGCGGGACACCGAGCGCTCGCGTGCGGAAGTGAGGGCACAGGTCGAGGGGCTCGTCGAACGCGATTACAACCGGCCGAGCGTCGTCATCTGGTCGCTGTACAACGAGGAGTGGGGTCTCGGTCACCACGACGCCGACGAGACGCTCTGGACGGATGCGGAGAAACAGCGGTTCCTCGCCGATCTCTATCGGTCGGTTCGCGAACGCGATCCAACGCGGATCGTGTGTGACAACTCCGGCTGGGCGCACGTGGCGACCGACGTCAACGACTACCACCGCTACTTCGTCAGTCCCGATCAGGCCGATAGCTGGGCCGCCGACCTCGAGCACATCCGCCACTATCCGGGCGACAACTACGCTACGACCGAGTTCGACGATCCCGACGCGCCGCTCGTCGTCTCGGAACTCGGGACGTGGGGGCTGAGCGACGTGGACGCCCTCCGCGATCGATACGGCGGGGATCCGCACTGGTTCGACCACGACTTTCTCGTCGAGGCGCTCAAGAAACCGGACGGGATCGACGAGCGGCTTCAGCGGACGACGCTCCCCGACGTCTTCGACGACTACGCCGATCTCGCAGCGTCCTGGCAAGAGCGGGAGTTCACGTCGATCAAACACCTCATAGAGGAGATGCGCGTTCGAGACGAGATCGCCGGCTACGTTCTGACCGAACTGTCGGATATCGAGTGGGAGTTCAACGGCCTGTCCGACTACCACCGAAACCCGAAGTCTTTCGCCCCCGGTTTTCGACGGTTAACGGCCCGCTCACGGTCGTCGCGAGGCCCGAGTCGCACGCCACGTGGGCCGACCAGTCCGTCGAGGTTTCGCTCACCGTCGTCAACGACACCGATCAGTCGGTTTCGGGGCCGCTCGAGTGGTCCCTGGATCGACAGCGAGGCGGTGAGACCGTCTCGGTCGCTGCTCACGACGCGACCGCCCTTACGACGACGGTCACAGCACCAACGGAGACGGACGAGGTGGCGCGAACGACGGAGTTGACCGTCTCCTTCTCGCCGCGAGACGAATCGATCTCGACGGCGGAACCCGTGACGATCGTCGACGGTGACCGTGGCGCGACGCCGTCGATGACCGTGTACGCGGACGGTGCGTTCGCTTCGCGACTCGCCGAGGAGGGCGTGACCGTCACGCACACGCTCTCCGATGCGGTCGACGTCGCCGTAACCTCCGAAATCACGAGTCGTATCGATCAGTTCGCGACCGACGGCGGTGCCGTCGTCCACGTCCCGGATCGAGACGGCGAGATGAGAACCGGCGGGCCGTTCACCTACCGCTCGCTACCGCGCGCCGAAAGCTGGAATCTCGTCGCCGGGTTCTACTACCGGGACTCGGCACTCCTCGAGGATATCTGTCCGAATCGCCACCTCGGCTGGGAGTTCGACGGACTCTATCCGTACGCGGTCGCCACCGATCTGAACCCGTCGGTCGACCGCGTTCACGTCGGCTACGTAGAGGGATGGCTCGCGAACTGGAGTAGCCCCTTCGTCGTCCGCGGGTACGGAAGTGGATCGATAACGGCGCTGACGTTTCGGGTCTGCGATCGGTACGGACGCCACCCCGTCGCCACCGTTCTCTGTAATCGTCTCCTCCGATGGCTCTCCCAGAACCGTTGAATTTCGGACGTACAGATACTACTTCGCTATAGTAGCCACTGAAAGTCAGTACACGCCCGATCGCACAGCCGTCGTGCGATCGGTGTGGAACCCGTTTCAGTTGGTACTATAGTATCTCGACTCGAAACTCGCTGCGACCGTTAACGGTACGCGAAGGAGAGTCTTTAAAATAGCTACAATAGGTAGCTTAGCTGAGGTAGCTACCGTAGGTATCTTATCCCAACGATATCGCGAACCGGTACGATCATAACCGTATACATATCATAACTAGAGTCATATATACGGAAAAGAGAGGGACGAGATCCAGTCGAATTCCGGGCGATCGCACACGAGTCCGTTCCTCGCGAGCGATACAATATTTTTCGTTCGCCCGTAACCGCGCTAGAGGCGCTCGTGCGGGATACCTGATTCGCGTACGTGCTCCTGAGGACACAAGTAAGACACGATTAGAGGCGTCAAATATACCGTTTTCGAGTTCTATAAAACGCATTCCGAATCAATCAATTCGGTGCTGGTGTCGAATCCGTAATCGGATTGACGACGTTGTCGATCGTCGCTCCCTTACTGTCGGCCGCGATCGAGAATGCCCCGGCGGAGCTCACGAGACTCGAGACTGTGTGCCTCGTTGGAATATTCGAAGAGCGCAATCCGATTGCCGGGAACAGCTCTTTGTCGTTCGTTACCGTACTACCGGAAACGCGCGGCGCGTTGGTGATACTGCCAATGAAGAGTACCAATCCAGCGACCGACGAGGTAATCGAAACGTACGACGACCACACGGCGGACGACGTCGACTCCATTCTCGAGGACGCGGTTTCGGCCTCGGAATCGTGGGCGGAGACGAATATCACCGAACGTCAGCAGCTTCTCGAGAACGCCGGCGAGATCCTTCGCGACCGGCAGGACGAGTACGCCGAGTTGATGAGCCGAGAGATGGGTAAGCCGATCGACGAATCCCACTCCGAACTCGAGAAGTGCGCGTGGGTCTGTGACTTCTACGCCGAGCGTGCGGACGAGTTCCTCGCCGACCGCGTAATCGGCAGCGAGCCGAACGCGAAGACGTTCGTCTCCTACGAGCCGCTGGGAGCCGTCCTCGCGGTGATGCCCTGGAACTTCCCGTTCTGGCAGGTGTTTCGCTTCGCCGCGCCGCACCTGACTGCCGGCAACGTCGGCCTGCTCAAACACGCCTCGAACGTACCGGGCTGTGCGCTCGCGATCGAGGAGATCTTCCGCGACGCGGGCTATCCCGAGGGCGTCTTCTCGACGCTGCTGGTCGGCTCCGACGCGATCGAGGACGTCGTTCGAGACGACCGTCTCGACGCGCTCACCCTGACGGGGAGCGAGGGTGCCGGGCGCGCCATCGCCGAACAGGCCGGCAACGAACTGAAGAAACACGTCCTCGAACTCGGCGGGAGCGACCCGTTCGTCGTCCTCGAGGACGCCGACCTCGACGCGGCGGCCGAAACCGCGGCCACGGCGCGGACGATCAACTCGGGGCAGTCCTGTATCGCGGCCAAGCGGTTCATCGTCGCCGACGAGGTCTTCGACGAGTTTCTCGACCGCTTCGTCTCGGAGATGGAGGCCCTCGAAATCGGCGATCCGATGGAGTCCGGCACCGAAATCGGTCCGCAGGCGCGCGAAGATCTCATGGAGGACGTTCACGAGCAGGTCGAGGCGAGCGTCGAGGCGGGGGCGACCCTCGAGTGCGGCGGCGAACCCCTCGACCGCGACGGCTGGTACTATCCGCCGACGGTGCTCGCCGAACCGCCGATGGACAGTCCCGCGGCCGAGGAGGAGGTCTTCGGACCGGCCGCGGCCGTCTTCCGCGCCGCCGACGAGGAGGAGGCGATCGAGATCGCGAACGACATCCACTACGGACTCGGCGGCTCGATCTGGACCGAGGACCTCGATCGCGGGGAGCGGATCGCCCGCGAGATCGAAGCCGGCTGCGTGTTCGTCAACGAACTCGTCAAGTCCGATCCTCGACTCCCGTTCGGCGGCGTGAAGGCGTCCGGGTACGGTCGCGAACTCGCCAAGGAGGGGATCCACGAGTTCGTCAATCGAAAGACCATCTGGGTGCAGTCCGCCGGCGAGGGCGACGACGTTCCCGCAACCGAGTAAGCGTCTCGAGCGGTTCGATCCCGTTTTCTGGAGGTGTTTCATCTCGCCGATCGAGACCGTTCTGCTCGCCGCCCCATCCGGTAGCCGGCTCCGTGGCCGATTTCCGAGGGATGACTCCGCTCGGGGTACAGGTAGGAAAACTCGTCCTCTCGACTCTCGAGCGGGTGGTAGAATCATGTACCGCAAGGTAGTCGAGAGAAACGTGCCACTAGCATCCGATCTACTCGTCGACTGCCTCGAGGTCGAGGGTGTCGAGTACGTCTTCGGTCTCCCGGGCGAAGAAATCGAGGAACTGCTGTTCTCGCTCCGGGACTCTCCGATCACCTTCGCTCCGACCCGACACGAACAGGGAGCGGCGTTCATGGCCGACGTTTACGGCCGGCTGACCGGCGACGCGGGCGTCTGCCTCTCGACGCTGGGGCCCGGCGCGACGAACCTCATCACCGGCGTCGCCGACGCACAGCTAGACAAGAGTCCGCTCGTCGCGATCACGGGCCAGGGCGGTCGCGAACGGCTGCACAAGGAGAGCCACCAGGCACTCGACGTGATCGACGTGTTCG
Source organism: Natronococcus sp. CG52 (assembly GCF_023913515.1). Taxonomy (NCBI): domain Archaea; kingdom Methanobacteriati; phylum Methanobacteriota; class Halobacteria; order Halobacteriales; family Natrialbaceae; genus Natronococcus; species Natronococcus zhouii. The sequence goes on along the minus strand of NZ_CP099392.1, from coordinate 366,361 downwards.
AGCCGATCGTCAAGTGGAACGCCCAGATTGCAGACCCCGAGATCGTCTCCGAATCGGTCCGCAAGGCGTTCAAGCTCGCCGAGTACGAGAAGCCGGGCGCGACCCACCTCGAGTTCCCCGAGGACGTCGCTCGCGAGGAGACCGACGCCGAGCCGATTCCTATCCGCGATCAGGTGCGCCGGCCGGATCCGGATCCCGAGTCGGTCGAGCGAGCCGCGACGCTACTCGAGGAGGCCGAGCGACCGATTCTGCTCGCGGGTAACGGCGCAGTGCGAACCCGCGCGGCCGACAGCATCCGTGCGCTCGTCGACCGCCTCGAGATCCCCGTCGTCGCGACGTACATGGGCAAGGGCGCTATCTCCGACCGCGAGCCGACCTCGCTGATGACGCTCGATTCGGGTCCGGACGGCGAGGCGGCTCGCGCGGTCGAGCGGGCGGACTGCGTCGTCGCGGTCGGGTACGATATCGCCGAACACGATCCGGAGGGATGGAATCCGAACCTCGAAAAGACGATCGTTCACGTCGACCACGAGCCCGCAGAGGTCTACCGCCACTACAACCCCGACGTCGAGATCGTCGCGGACGTCGGCGCGACGCTCAGGGCGATCGACGAGCGGCTCTCGTCGGACGCCTCTGCACTGTGGTGCCGCGAGCTACACGACCAGTTGCTCGAGGCGGTGACGAAGCCGCCCGAAGAGAGCGATCCGATCACCGTCAGAAACGCGCTCCCGCTGTTGCGGGAGGCCATGGCCGACGAGGACGTCCTCGTCTCGGACGTCGGCAGTCACAAGATGGCGATCGCACAGTCGTTTCCGGTGTACGATCCGAACACCTGCATCGTCTCGAACGGACTGGCGAGTATGGGAATCGCCGTTCCGGGTGCGCTCGCGGCGGACCTCGCGGTCGACGCCAACGTCGTCGCGGGAACCGGCGACGGCGGCTTCCTGATGAACGCGGCGGAGATCGAAACCGCGACTCGACTCGACTGCGGCTTCACGGTCGTCGTGTTCAACGACGACGATTACGGCCTCATCTCCGAACAGCAGGTGACACACCGTGGCGAGCATACCGGGACCGAACTCGCGAATCCGGATCTCGTGACGTTCGCCGAGAGCTTCGGAATCGAGGCCTATCGTCCCGGAACGTGGAACGAGATCGAACGGGCCTTCTCGGAAGCGGTTCCATCGGACGAACTGGCGCTGATCGAACTCCGCCTCGGAGATTGAGGGCCGCTCCGCGGGGAGGATCGAGCGGTAGGCACACCGAACAGGAGCGTCACTCCGTGGGCGCCGAGCAGGAGGAACCCTAGCGCGATCGTAACGCGTTCGCCGTCGGGCGTCAGTCGTTCGAGTGAGCCGATCAGCTGTTCGACTGCGAACAGGTGGCGTCGACGAGAAGTTAGACTATCAAACTCTTGGCTGATGGCGGTCGTAGGCGGGGAATACGGCACTTACGGTCCAGTCGAAACCGACGAACGGTTAGCCGCTCGCCACGTACGTACGACGAGGTGAGAAACGTGAGTACTAGCGCGTGGATCGTCCGAGATACGGGGAGCGGAAAAGAACGGGAGTTCGACTCCCGAGGCGAGGCCGAGGGCGCGATGGACGAGCTCGAGGATCTCGGTATGGACGTCGAACTCGTGCCGCCGAGTCCGTCCGATCCCGATCCGGTAACGCCCGAGGTTATCGATGCCGACGCGGCTGCTGATACCGACGCCGTCGACCCGACGGCGTACGAGCTTCGGACCGGTCGATCTCCGACGACCCGCTCGAGTGGGTTCCCGGCGAATTCATCGACGAGATCGACGGCACGCAGGCGATCAACCGGAAGGGTTTCGAAGTGCTCTCGCACTTCTACGATATCGACGTCGAGACGGACGTCCTGGTCTCGCCCCACGAAACGGAGTTCACCTACTGTCAGGTGAAGGCCGCCGCCACGATGCCCGACGGTCGTCGGTGCGAGGCGCTCGGCAGTGCACACGTCGACCGGGGCGACGACTCGGTCTTGCTGCTCGAGTTAGCCGATACGAGAGCGCGCAAGCGGGCGCTCTCCATCGCAACCGGCGTCGGTGCCGTGGCGGTCGCGGAGCTCAAGAACGAGTTGGACCGGTGAGCGACTCACGCCGCCGCACACTCCTTTCGTCGGATCGGCAGCGTGCGACGTTGGACGTCTCGCCCGGCGTCGCTCGATAGCGATCCGCCGCGCCCTGCACGGTGTCGTACGCCCGTCTGACTGACGTTTTTGAGGCCGAGTCTGGATACGGACTCTATGGAGGCACCATCGACCACACCCGTATCGTCCCTCGTCGATCACCGACTACCGCCCTTCCGGAGGCGATAGCACCATGCTCACGACACAACCCGCGGTGAGCCGTTCGCTCGCGGTCGTCGCACGCGTGAAGACGTGGCCAGCGTACCTTCTGGCGGTGTGTTTTCCGGGCGTCGGACACTGTTACACCCGTCAGTGGATGCGCGGTCTCAGCTGGGCAGTACTGTACGCGGCTGCGCTCGTCTTCCTCAGCACCGGGACGCTCCTCGTCGACGGCACGGTCGTCGAACCGCTCGTGATCACCATCGTTCGGCTCGAGGGCGTGACGTTCATCGACGTGGCCGTTCCACTCGCCGTGCTCGTCTGCAGTGTGATCGACCTCTATACGCGCGTTGCACTCGTCGACGCCGCTCCGGTTTCGCAGTGATGGCGTCGCGTCCGCTCGCGATAGGCGGCTGGTGAGTTCCGAGTGATCACTCGATCGAACGACTGATGTATCGGACATTCCTCCAGCCGAGTAATGGACGCTGGTGTCGGCTTTGCGATCGTTGCAGCCTTCGTCTGGGGCTTCTACATTTACGTGCTGAAGCGGTCGTTTTCCGGCTATCCGCCGGCGGCACTAACTGTGCTCCTCAACGCGTTCGCGATCACCTGGTACCTTCCGGTCGTGATCACGCAGACGGAGTTCTCGAGGAACCTGTTCGATGGCATGGGTCTCTTCGAACTGGGTATCGTCGCCCTCACAGTGGTCATGACCGCCGTCGCGTTCGTGTTGTTCCTGCAGGCGATCGACGACGGAGACGTTTCGTACGTGGCGCCGATCAACAAGATCGTCCCGATGTTCGTCCTCCCGCTCGAGATCGTTTTGCTCGGCCAATTTCTCACACGGCTACAGGTCGTCGGTGTCCTCGTCGCGACGCTCGCGGTGTACGTCGCGAACTACGACCCTGGCGGGTTCTTCCAGCCGTTCATCAAGGCTGCACGCTCACGGCCCGCACAGCTCGCGTTGCTGAGTGCGATGTGCTACGCGGTCAGTGACCTCGGAAAACGGGTCTCGCTACAGGAACTCGCCATCCCGGGAACGCTCTGGGTCCCGATACTGCTGTTCGGCGTCGCGGTCGTTCTCTTCCCGAGCGCGGTCAGAAATCCGCCGACGGCGATTCGAGGGGACCTTCCCAAACTGGCCGCCGGGGGCGCGATCGTCGCGCTCGGCGAGCACGTAACGACGCTCGCATTTGCAGTGCTGCCGGCGAGTATCGCCTCTCCGATCATCAATACGCAGGCGATCATCGCCGTCGTTCTCGGCGGGATCCTCCTCGGCGAGCGATACTTTCGACTTCGGCTCGTCGCTGCCGTCCTGGCTGTCGTCGGAGTAGCGCTCATCGCAGTTTGACATTCCTGTGGTCCGGCGGCCGCGGTACGTTTAACGTCAAACCCACGACTCTTCACAGGATCGCTGAAGAACCCGACGCTTCCGTTATCTCCGTCTCGAATCACCTCCCAGTTCCGAAAAACTGGACGTTACTGAGGGATCTATGATCTCGTTGAAATCCCCTTGCACAGCCGTGATTTTGTCCGAAGCAGATATTTCATGCGCGCGCGTACCTTTTTCGCCTCGGGATTCCTCGTGGTTCGAGAGACCTTCGGTCTCTCGTCATCACGAGACGGCTTCGCCGTCTCGAACGACTTCGATCGGAACCTCGGTTCCGCGCTGGGCCCAAAAATCTACGCTAAAAGGGCCGTCTTCGCGGACTTTGTCCGCTTCGGCGGGAAGCCACTCACTTTGTTCGCGGATGCTGGCTGTGGGGCCTCTCTTGTAGTCGCCACTGAAAGTCGGTGCACACCAAATCGCACGACGGGAGCGCGGGTCGGAGCGAGCGAAGCAAGCGAGAACCGCGGACAGTGCGATCGGTGTGGAACCCGTTTCAGTGGTTACTATAGCCGTCCGTAACACGACCGGTGGATAACCGTCACCACCAAAGAGGCTCGACTCTGCTGTTGAGCCCTCTCCGCGCTCGATCCGCGGACCGGACCGCTCGAGGGGATACAGTTCTCGAACGACACCTCGGTGAACACGCATCGATTCTCAGCGAGCGTGCGAGCGTCGAAGCCGGCCCGGTATCGTCTCATAGACGGATTTAAGTAGGATCAACAGTCTCATTTTATCGGTATAGAAGCCGTGCGTATTCAACTCTTTACCTGGCCGATTGCTCCAAGTATTTAACCGTCTCGGGCGACTTTCTACAGTTGACTGATGAAACGCCCGACTCGCCAGCGGGAGAAGGAGGATGAGACAGAACGGGAAACAACTGAGCAGAAGGGTGTTCAGACCTGTCCAGAATGTGATTCGAGCACACTCATTAGGAGCTCGGACGGGAGCGAAATTAGCTGTGAAGACTGCGGGCTGATCCTCGAGGAGGAGGCTATCGATCACGGACCCGAGTGGCGGGCGTTCAATCAATCGGAGCGGGACAGCAAATCCCGCGTCGGGGCGCCAACGACCCAGACGATGCACGATAAGGGTCTCACCACGACGATCGACTGGAAGAACAAAGACGCCTACGGACGCTCCCTCTCCTCGGAGAAACGGAATCAAATGAGTCGGCTGCGCAAGTGGCAGGAGCGCATTCGGACGAAGGACGCTGGCGAGCGAAACCTTCAGTTTGCGCTCTCCGAAACCGATCGAATGGCCTCCGCCCTGGGCGTTCCCCGGTCCGTCCGAGAAGTTGCGAGCGTGCTCTACCGACGCGCGCTCAAGGAGGACCTCATCCGTGGACGCTCGATTGAGGGCGTTGCCACGAGCACGCTGTACGCGGCCTGTCGTATGGAGGGGATCCCGCGGTCGCTGGACGAAGTCGCGGCGGTCTCGCGCGTCGATCGGATGGAGATCGGTCGCACGTACCGATACATCTCGCAGGAGCTCAGTCTCGAGATGGAACCCGTCGATCCGAAGAAGTACGTGCCTCGCTTCTGCTCCGAGCTTGAGCTTTCCGAAGAAGTACAGTCGAAAGCGAACGAAATCATCGAGACCACCGCCGAACAGGGGATGCTGTCGGGCAAATCACCGACCGGATACGCCGCGGCTGCAATCTACGCGAGCGCACTCCTGTGCAACGAGAAAAAGACACAGCGGGACGTCGCCGACGTCGCCCAGGTAACCGAGGTCACCATCCGGAACCGATATCAGGAACAGATTAGCGCGATGGGCATTCACGAGTAACGCTAACCAGTTGTTCGGACGACAGGAATCGACGGAGAAGACAATACCTTTTTGAGATGGCCGTAAGGTCTGGAGACGATGGGCAACGACACCGATGATCGGGTCTATTACGTAATCAGTGACCTTCACATCGGCGGTGACGAACAGCTCGAAGAGGTCGAGTTTATCGAAGAACTACTCGCGTTTCTCGAGCGCCTGGAGACAACTGACGAGAACGCCGAGTTGATCATCAACGGTGACGCGTTCGGGCTCTGGGAGTTTACGAAGTCCCAGGGTATCGAGAAGTTCGACGTGCTCGAAGAAACGTATCCGAAGCTGTTCGAACAGTTCCGTGCGACCGGCGAGAATATTCCGATCACGCTGTTGCCGGGCAATCACGACCACGAACTCGCGGCTTACGACGAGTACGTGGAGCGATTCGCTGCGTACAACGTCGATCTCATCCAGGACCAGTCGATCTCTCGGCCGGTCGGCGAGCAGGCGATCCACTTCGAGCACGGCCACCAGCAGGATCCCAACAACCAGATCGAGGATTGGGGGAATCCCCACGCGACGCCGCTCGGCTACTACTACAACACCCTCGTGACGAGCCGGGCGGGCCAAGCCCGATCGCGGGCGGTACAACTGGCTGAAGGACGTTCAAGCGGTCACGCCGACCGAACGGATGCCGGTCTGGCTCCTCTCGAAGTACTTCTACCGCGAGATGAACCCGCTGCTGCGCTACTCGCTGGTTCCCTTCTTGCTGTTGTTCAACGTGAGTGCGATCCTCGCCGTGCTGGCGGGATTGGACGTCCTGGGTATCTGGTCGGCGCCGGTCGACCGAACGGAAGCGTTTCTCGGCCAGTTCGGCAGGGCCGGCACGGCAGCCTGGTTCTTCCTCGCGCTCAACGCGTCCGTCGCCGGCCTGCTGTTGCTCGTGGGCATCCCGTTGTACTTCATCCGACGGGACATTCGGAAGACTGTCGACCGCTTCGGGATCTTCGAGACCGATCTGACCGTCGATCCCGAAGCACCGTACGAAGAATCCGCTCGCGAAACCTTCGCCGATCAGCCGGAGACGACGATCTTCTGCTACGGTCACACCCACCGACCGTCGATTCAGGAGACCGACGGGGGGATACTGGTCAACACCGGAACGTGGCTGAAGCGACTCCACCGTCGGGACGGGATTATCGGCATCCTGCCGCCCGTGTTCTATCCGTCCTACCAGCTTGCTGCCGTTCGCATCGCCGCCGAACCGGCGGGTGTGACGGTGGACTACGAGCGGATCACGAAGCCGAGTCCTGCAACGGAGGAACTCACACGCACCGAGCGCTTTTTCACCGTCGGCCGGGAGCCCGAACCGGAACTGCCCGACCGCTACGTCGTGGAAACGGAGGAGAGAGTTCCCGTTCCAGAAACTGCCGAGTGAGCGGTCGATGTCGGTTGAAAACCGCTCTTGCCGGCCGAGATCGGACTGCCCTCACGAAATTCAACCGTTCGATCTTCCCTTCAAACCGGAAAATGCGCAATTCAAGCGCTTCAAAAGACCGTTTTGACGCGATGAGGCGCTCAAACGCGCTCCTCCACTCCGTCCGAGGAGTTAGTCGTCCTCGAACCCGTCACTCACTGGCGTTGCGTGATCTCCCGCGTCGATCTCCGGCTCCGGGTCAGCTCCTTCCTCGATCACGCTGTCGGTCCAGGTTCCCCGGAGGAGGTACAGCCCGGCGAGAACGACGATGACGACGTTCGTCAGGGCGTCGCCGATGAAGACGCCGGTGGCGCCCATTCCCAGGGGCTCGGCGAGACCGTAGGCGAGCAACGGGCGGAGAACGATGAAGCCGATAATCGCGAATCCCATCGCGATCCGGGTGCTGCCGCTGCCGCGGAACGCGCCCTGCACGATGTAGAAAACCCCGAGGAAGACGAACGAAAGGGAGATGATACGCAGATACTCGGCACCGATCGCCGTCACTTCGGTTGCACCCGATCCAGTGATGAAGACACCGATAATCGGATCGGCGAGAACGTAGACGAAGACGCTGAAGAGGAGAAAACAACCGGCGACGAGTCCGGCCGCGGCGTACACACCGCGTTTGGCGCGGTCGGCCTGCCGGGCGCCGAGGTTCTGTCCGACGAGAGTCTCGACGCCGCGGGCGAGTCCGAGCGCCGGCAGCACGACCATCGACGTGATGCGGGTCCCGATACCGTAGCCGGCCACCGCCGTCGGGCCGGCCAGCGCGACCAGCGCGGTGAGGATCGTCACGCTGAACGCCTTGGTGCTGATCTCGATGCTCGCGGGCGTCCCGATCGTAACGAGCTGTTTGACCGTCTCCATCCGGAGCCGAAAGTCGCTCCGGGTGAGCTGGATGCCGACCGATCCCGAGAGCAGCAGCCAGATTCCGATCCCAGCGGCGAGCCCGCGCGAGAGAATCGTCGCGAACGCCGCGCCCTGCACAGCCCAGCCGTCGAACCCCGTGAGCGCGAACAGGAGGCTTCGAGCGCCTCGAGGCCGAACCACGCGAAGACGACGTTATCCTGGAATCCGAGGATGAAAAACGGATCGATGACGACGTTGAGCGCGACGCTGAACGTCATGAGGTACAGCGGCGTCCGCGTATCACCCCAGCCCTGAAGCAGCGACTGAAAGACGAAGAACGCGAAGATGAACGGCATTCCGACGAACTCCGTCCGGGTGTACGCGAGGGCGTACTCGTATTCCAGGGTCCCCGATTCGGCACCGATGAGCCGGAGCATCGAGGGCGTGAGGAAAAACCCGACGACGGCGATGAGCATCGAGAGCAGGAAGACGAACGTGACCGTCTGGCCGGCGACCCGGCTGATCCCGTCGAGGTTGCCGGCGCCCTTGTTCTGGGCGACGAGCACCGTCCCCGCGACGTTGAAGCCGATCCCGAAGCTGATCACCAGGAAGATGATCGCCCACGAGAACGACAGCGCGGAGACGCCCGCCTGACCGAGGCGCCCGACCCAGAACGTGTCGGCGAGGTTGTAGCCGACCATCAGCAGGTTGGTGAGGACGATCGGCACCGAAAGGACGATCAGCGGCCACACTAACCCCCCGTCGACGACGTTGACCGAGCGATCCCGGCTCACTCGATCGCCTCCAGTTCGACGTCCGGTGCGAGTAGACGAGACTCGACGTAGGCTCGCAGCTCTTCTCGGACGGCCGCGGTCCGCTCGGTGTCGGTCGTCGCTTCCTCCTGCATCGCGCCGTGGATCGACGAGAGCACCATCGCGGCCGCCCGTTCCGGATCGACGTCCCGGAAGACGCCCTCTTCGATTCCGCGGCGAACGACCGTGGCGAGTCGCCGACGGAAGAATCGGTCGTTCCGGGTGAAGTGCTCGCGGTAGGCCTCGTCGGTCGCAGCCTGCGCTCGCAGCTCGACCATCGCGGCCCTGAACTCCGCCCGCTCGGAATCGAGGTCCGTCGGGAGCGCGTGGTCGAGGATCGCCTCGAGGTGTTCGCGGGCGTCACCGTACTCGCGATCCGGGATCGTCGCCTCGAAGCGCTCGAGCATGAACGAGAGGAACTCGAGCAAGAGCGCGTCCTTTCCGTCGTAGTGGTGATAGAGGAGCGACTTGCTCTTCGGGAACTCGTCGCCGATTCGCTGGATCGTCAGCCCGGCGTAGCCGTGTTTACGGAGCGCCCGGTAAGTGGCCTGCATGATGGCCTCTCGGGTGCTAGCTGGCTCGTCCTCGAAGAGGTCCATCGATCCCATTGGTTGAACGTTCATTCACCTCGGACGGGCAAGACGGTTGTGATCGTTCCACGCGTCAACAGAGCCTCGATCGGGTCGGGTCAGTTTCGACCGGGAACGCTGACGCTGTACTGATCCCGATTGCGTTTCGGTGTGCAGAGGACATCAACCGTCTCCGTGGCCCAATCGTTTTTCCGATTTGCTCGATCACCTGTCTCAGCTAATTCCCCAGTTCCGTAGCCTGTGACGTTCCACTCCGTAGTTCGTTAGTCGCTCTGTCCACGTCCACGGCAGCCTCCCCGATCAAACCCGACGGTTTGACCGTCACGGGCCGGGTCGACCCCCGATTAACTCGTCGCCGTCGGTCTTGATGGTCTGGGCGTTTCCGTGGGTCTGGGCGTTGCCTCAGACCTGTCCCACTCCGCCGTTTGCTCGCGCGCAGCGTCGGGGACGCCCGTTTCGTATCCGATCGGTGGGTAGTCAGTCGTGTTGATACTCGGCTCCTCGATTGCGTCCAACGGATCGAGGTCGTAGGCGATCCCGTGGAGAATGGCGTGGGCAGTCGTTGTAATGATCTGGAGTCCGCCTGGCGAGCCGGCGGTGTTGACCGGTTCGCCAGTCTGCATGACGATGGACGGACTCATATTGCTTAGCGGCCGCTTCCCCGCTTCAACCGTGTTTGGCCCTCACCAATGCGGGAGGCAGTTCACCTGGCCCGCGAACGCTGACGGCCGCGTCCGTCGACCGCAGCGAACGGGTTCGCCCGGCGGCCAGCAGTGACGGAGTCGGATCACCGAAATGAGCATCGAGCATCGAAGCGCAGGGATTCCATGACTGAGCCAGCTACCGGCGGTTCGAAACCGATTTCATCGGGGGAGCGGAGACTGGCGACTGCCGTTCTGATACTCGCCGCGCTCGGCGCGGTCGTCTCCTTCATCGTAACGGCGTCGTCCATCCGCGTTGCGGACCCCGAGACGTTCGTCATCGAGAGCTGGCAGCTGTTCGGGTTCCTAGTGTTCGCCGGGATCTACCTGTTGTTATAGCCTACCGCCCCGGACAGTATCCCGGGATCTGGGAGCTGGTGATCTTCCACAAAGCGGCGGTCGAGTCTTCCTCCTCGGCGTCGGTAGCGACGCAGTCGGTGCCACGTCGGTCGCCGTCGTCGACGGCGTGCTCGCGATCGCGCTCGTCGCTGCCTATCTGCTCGTCGGGGGTATCGGAACTGGGGCCGGCTCCTGAACCAGACGTCTGAGCCGAGGTTCGGTCATCGTGGACTCCTCGGTCATACCGACCGCCTCGAGACCAAGTGTGCGGTACCGCGTCGATCGAGCGGAACGGCCGTCAGCCATTCGCGAGCGAACGCCACGTCGTCGCCGAGGGAGACGAGACACAGGGCGAGTGATCCGGCGAATAGCCACCGTTCAGCGGACGGCAACGGATCGGTGAGGTGGAAGACCGACGAGACGCGGATATCGAGGGAGAACCCCCTCAATCGTCCGAGAATTCCGCTACCACGGGAGCGAGGGCGTCCGGTGTGACCTCGTGAGTTTGCCCCTCCAGAGAGCGGTACTGCGAATCGGGTAGGGCGTTCGCGAGCGCTTGCGCCGCGTGACGCGCCCACGCCGGACTCTCCGTTCCGTCCATCACGAGCGTCGGCGCCGCGACGGATTCCAGCCGGGCGGTCGGCAGCGAGCCGTCTCCGACGACGGTGAGATCATAGACGAGTGTCGGTGCGAGTTCTTCGAGGGCCGGCCACATCGGTCCGTTCCGCATCCCGCCGACGCCGTCGGCGGGCATCCCGACCGCTTCCGTCAGGAAGCGTTCGACCGCGTCTCCCCGTCGACCGTCTGCGAGACGGGCCTCGAGTTGCGTCGCGAAGTCCGGCGGCGGTCGGGGTGCGCCCTCGTCGACCCGGTACGGCGGTTCGTACAGTGCCAGTCGTTCGATGGCGAGGCCGCGAACCGCGGCCTCGAGGGCGAGTATCGCACCGGAGGACATCCCGAAGACGAACGCCGAGCCGCCGACTTCGTCGATGATCGCCTCGAGGTCGTCGAACTCGCGTTCGACCGCGTACGGTTCCGTGTCACCGCTCTCTCCCCGTCCCCGTCGGTCGTAGGTGTACACGGTAAAGTGCGGCGCCAGATGCGCTGCCAGCGGCGCGCCCGCCGACCGATCGGTGAGTGCGCCGCCGACGAGGACCAGCGGTGGACCCTCGCCGGATCGCTCGAAGGCGATGGATGTGCCGTCGTTCGAACGCACGATACCCGTTCGATCGCTGTGTACGTCGGTTTTCGTCATGTGATTTCGTCGCCAATTCCGGCGGCTCTTCGCGATACCGACCCGAGTTGATCTGATACGTTACGCTCGTCCTCGCAGTATCGAGACGCTAGCAAACGGCATAAAAGACGCGTCTCGCGGATCGAACGTAGCCGTTCCCGTTCGATCCTATTGGGTCACATTCCGCCGCCGACGAGGGAGGGTGAATATCTTCACGCGAACCGGCATCGAACTCGACTCCGTAGCTACGCGTGCCGATCCGGAACCGAGAACGCGCCTGTGAACCATCGCGGCGCACGAGAGCCGCGAACGTCTTCGATCGGGAGGAGTGAAAGTGACTCGACGGCGCCCGTATCGCGCCACGTCGGCCGTCTCAGGCCCTCCGAAGACTACTTTCGCACCGCTCTTGGATCCCGTATATACGCTCGAGAGGCGTACGAAACGGTAGAGAATCATGATCGATCGCACCCCAACCGAGAGACCGACTGCGCGTCGCGTCGGTCGCGACCGACCGCGACCCCCCACCGGAGAGGTGGGCGAATGACGGATCACCGATCGTCGAGCACCTCCGATTTCGCGAAAGACGCGGAGCGACCGGAGTCGATCACGGCAGCGGCGAGCCGTGCGGACGCCTCGACGGCGAGCGGCGAAGACGGCGCCGACGAACCGGCTCTCGCGATCGAAACGGACGGCCTCGTCAAACACTTCGGAGACACGAAAGCCGTCGACGGCGTCGACCTGACGATTCCCGCGGGCGGCATCTACGGCCTCCTCGGACCGAACGGCGCCGGAAAGACCACCACCATCCGCATGCTCGCGACGCTGTTGCGTCCCGACGCGGGTGCGGCTCGAGTGTTCGGCCACGACGTGGTGAGCGACGCCGACGACGTGCGCAGCCGGGTGAGCATGACCGGCCAGTTCGCGTCGGTGGACGAGGACCTCACCGGCCGCGAGAACCTCGTCCTGCTGTCGCGATTGCTCGGCTACTCGCGGTCGCAGGCCAAAGCGCGAACGAACGAACTGCTCGCGGCATTCGGCCTGACCGAAGCGGCCTCGCGTCAGGTGAAAACGTACTCCGGCGGGATGCGACGCCGCCTCGATATCGCAGCGAGCATCGTCGTCACGCCGGAGTTGCTGTTCCTCGACGAGCCGACCACCGGGCTCGACCCGCGGAATCGGACCCAGGTCTGGGAGATCATCCGGGCGCTCGTCGCCAACGGAACGACGGTGGTGCTGACCACGCAGTACTTAGAGGAGGCCGACCAGCTCGCCGATCGGATCGCCGTCATCGACGACGGTCGGATCATCGCCGAGGGTACGCCGGGCGAACTCAAATCCTCGATCGGTTCGGGCGTCCTGAACGTCCGTGTGCGCGATCCCGACCAGCGCGAGGAGGCCAGACGGGCGCTGATCCGGATCCTCGACGTTCCAGTGGATCTCGAGTCCGATCCGACGGCGCTGTCGGCTCGAGTCGCCGAGACCGACCGCATCGCCCACGCGTTCGTAGAGCTCTCTCGAGCCGACGTCGCGATCACTGATTTCGCACTCGGCCAGCCGAGTCTCGACGAGGTGTTTCTCGCGCTGACCGATCACCCGGCTCACGAGGACGCGATTGCCGAGGAGGGGTACCGATGACCGACGAGACCACGGCCACCGAGCCGGACGTCGAAATCCTGCGGTCGGCGGTGTCGGATCAGCCGCGGCCGCCGCGAGCGAACGCCATCTCCGCCTCGCTCACGTTCGGCTGGCGAGCGCTGTTGAAGATCAAGCACGTCCCCGAGCAGCTGTTCGACGTCACCGTCTTCCCGATCATGTTCCTGTTGCTGTTCACCTACCTGTTCGGCGGGGCGCTCGCGGGATCGACGAGCGCGTACCTGCAGGAACTCCTGCCGGGGATCCTCGCCATGACGGTCGTGTTCATCACCATCTACACCGGCGTGACCCTGAACGACGACATCGACGAGGGCGTCTTCGATCGGTTCCGAACCCTGCCGGTCTGGCAACCCTCGGTCATCGTCGGCGCCCTGCTCGGCGACGCCGTGCGGTACACGATCGCCTCGACGATCGTCATCGCCCTCGGGTTGGTGCTCGGGTTCCGACCGGAGGGCGGAGCCGTCGGCGTGTTGTCGGCGGTGGCGCTCCTGCTGGTGTTCTCGTTCGGACTGTCGTGGATCTGGACCGCACTCGGATTCGTCATGCGAAGCCCGGAGTCGCTCATGGGCGTGAGCATGATGATCCTGTTCCCGCTGACGTTCGTCAGCAACGTCTTCGTCGGCCCCGAGACGATGCCCGGGTTGCTCGAGGCGTTCGTCGGCGTCAACCCCTTCAGTCACCTCGTCATCGCGATGCGCGGGCTAATGCACGGGACGGCGACGGCCGGCGAAATCGGGACGGTACTGTTCATGTCGGCGGTATTCGTCGCCGTGTTCGGCCCCGTGACGATGTATCTGTTCCGGGCCCAGCAGTAGCGGATACCGCGGCGGTCCCACGAGACCCTAAAATCGCACGCGGTGTTCGCTCTCCGACGCCGTCTCTCGAGTCGGTCGGTTACCACCGAATACCCGCCACACGCGAGCACACTGCTGGAGCGTTCGAACGAGACGAACCTCGCTGTTAAACGACCGCGGACCGGATGGTCTTCGCTTCCGCCCGCCGAAGATGGTCTCCGATCGTTCGACCGTTATCCGGGCGAATCTGTTGCAGTACCCTCTGTTGTTCCTCTCGAGCGCCTTCCTGCCGATCGTCGTCTTACCGGAGTGGATGCAGGTAGTGGCGACGTACAACCCGGTCACGTACGGCGTCGACGCCGTCCGCGCGCTGATGCTCGGCCAGGACGTCCTCACAGTGATCGACGTGACGGCGTTCTCCGGCGTCTGGAACACCGTCGTGCCCGCGGTGGCGGTGCTCGGCGTGCTCGGCCTCGTGCTCAGTGGTATCGCCACCGCCTTGCTGTACCGCGTCTCGAGTTCGCGAGTCAGCTTCGCTCGAGAACGAAACGACTATTCTGTACGCGGCGGCGACGCTCGCGTTCATCTCTCAGGCGATCCACATGTGGGTGCTGCCGAGCGAAAACAGGAGTTCCGCGACAAACTCGACAAGGCGAATGTCAACCACCGGACGCTCTTCCCCGGGCCCGATGGACTCGCAACGTGGCTGACCGAGTACTACAAGCCGATCGGATCGAACGACTCGTAGTCTTCGTCGGATCGGTTCGACGAGCCGGACGCGGACTGCAACGCTCCCGGACGGCGACGGATTACCGATCGTCGATTCGCACGTCGAAGGACGTCGTGAGCAGGTCCCCTTCGGGCTTCGCCTGCAGAAAGAGGCGATATCGACCTGCGGTGGGGAATCGAGCTTCGAACCGGACCGTCCCGCCTTCGGGATCCGTCTCTTCGGGGTGGACGTGTAAATACGCGAGATCCCCCTCTCGGAGGGCGACGAGGTGTCCGAGTGCACCGAGGTACGGATGTAACTGAGCAACCCGCTCGCCCCCTCGTCGAAACTCGAACTCGAGGGCGACGTCTTCCCCGGCCCGGATGTCCTCGGGCACGAGCGTTATATCGTACCCATCCGCCGTCGCTTCGCGCGTGGAATCGGGGCGAGGATCGAGTTCGACCGGGCCGGGTGCGAAGAGATCAACGCCGAGCGTCGTCGGTCGTCCGTCGACGCGGACGTCCACGAACGCTCGGTACACTCCCGGGTCCGGAAGCGCGAGTTGCTGGCTCCAGGTGCCGTCCGCGCCCAGTTCGGGATGCCGGTGCTGGAAGCGAGTGAGGTCGCGCCGGACGAAAATGAGATGGCTCAGCTCGTCGTGGGTCTCCTCGAACTCCGTGACGACGGTCCCGTCGTACTCGCGAATTTGGTACGTGAACGGCTGCTCGACGTTGGGTTCGAGGCGAATCTCCGACGGGGCGAGACGGAGGCCACCGGTAGCGACCGAGAGTCCGCCGGGTAGCGCGTGACGATCGTGGGTTCCGTGGGCATGTTCACCTCCCTCCGCCTCGTGGCTCTCCTCGGTTCTCGGCTCATCGGCGTGGTTGTGGTCTCGTTCTTCCATGACGACCCCCTCGTGCGTGATCTGTCTACCGGCTCCGGCATAGACTAGTAGGGACCTCAGTCGCCGTTTCTTCGTCCGCTCGAGTGGGCCACGATCGTCCGTTGGGACGGCCCGGAACGAACCCCTTAATAAGTTGTCCTTCGGCGCGACGTGAGATGCCGCTGGCGGTCGCTTGTTGACGCCGAACGCCTCGGCGAGGTCGGTGACCGAACAGCGACGCGGTAAGTCGTAGTAGCCCCACTCGATCGCCTCCACGACGAACTCGTGTTGTCGCTCCGTAAGGAGCGTCGAAACGTCGATCGACTGCGTGATCGACGCGATTTCGTAACTGACGCCGGCCGCCTCGAGTTCGGACGTGAATTGCGACAGCTGTTCGTGTGTCACTGTCAAATCGTTGTAGATCTAGCCGTCGCGGACGACCAGCGGGAATCGCGGGAGCGTCTCTGCTGCGCGGGCGGCCCGGTGAGAGTCCGGATTTTCGATCGCCGCCTGAATGACGGTGATCTCGTCGTCCGCGCGTGCGACCTCGTACGAGTCCACTTCAGGCGCGTCGTCGAAGTACGAACGAACCACCTCGTCGTTCGGCGCGTCCGCTTCCGCAATCGACAGGAACCGCTCTCCGTCGTCCCATCCGGCCCGCAATCGGGGTTCGGCATCGGGGTGGTTCGCCGAGAACTCGGCCAAACTCCCGTGCGGCTCGACTTTCGTTCGCACTCTCGGCATAGACGTCTCTCGACGCCGAACCGTCATCAGCACACGGGCGAACGTGTCTGACTCAACCCTGATACGCTTGTGTAGCCGATAGAGAAGTGGAGATCATACGGTGGAAGATCAAGAGCAAACGGAAGCGGAAAACAAGGCGGTAGTGCGCGACTTCATAGATGCGGTCTTCGTCGAGAAGGACGTCGAAGTCGCCGACGACTTCCTGAGAGCTGACTACCACGAATACGCGACGGGAAACGGAGAATCGTTTCGAAGTCGCGAGGAATTTAAGGCCGGTAATGCGGACTTCTTCGCCGCGTTTCCCGACCTCAGCGTCACCGAGAACGGGTGCATCGCCGAAGGAGACATCGTCGTCTACCAGCACACGTTGATCGGAACGCATCACGGAGAGCTACTGGACGCCGAACCGACAGGAAACGAGATCACACTCGAGAACGTCGGCGTTTTTCGTATCGAAGGCGGGAAAATCGCCGAGCTGTACCTGTACGCGGACACCATCAGCTTGCTACGCCGGCTCGGTATCGTCCCTGAGGATCCCGTCGCGGAATGACCGCTTCGACGATTCCAGAACGCGCGCACCGCTCGCGGGACGCCGACGAACGGCAACGGACGATACCACTTCGAGTATGTCCGAAATGATACACAGTCGAAACCCGAAGTTGAAACACATCGTTGTCGGTAGGATCGCACCGCACGCCATCTCGATCCCACTCCTCGTCGTCGCGATCGTCGTCTAGACGTTCGTCCTCTCGTTTCAGGCGCCCGGGGAGTCGATCGACTCGTCATCGAGTCGTTCACCGTACTCGTGAGCACGGTAATCGTTCCAGCGCTGACGATACTGCTTACTGTCCTGGCTGCGGCGTGGGTCGTCCGTCGCGTCGACTCGAGCGCCGCAATCGTACACGGTCTCCTAAGTCGGCGCGGTAGTCGCGGTTATCGGCCTGGCATTCGGACCGCTCGACCCGACAATGCTTGTACAGTTCTCGCTTGCGATCGTGGCCGGTTGGCTCGGTGCCAGAGTGTCTCCGATCCTCCTGAGCGAGCTTTCGGACGGCTAATTGCGACGGTACTCGCTGCCGGTTCCGCGAACCGGAATATCAGGCTGTGGGTGTCGTCCGGTCGGTTCCGCGTATTCTGGACCGCGAGGATCAACCCGTTACTTACTGCGCTCCTCGTCTACTGCAGCCTCGAAGGCGCGACGAATCGCATCGCTCGGCTCGAGTCCATCTAGTTCTTTCTCGACATCGATATCGGTTACATCCGACTCCGCCCCCACGTCCTCCTGCAGGGTGGCCACGCGAACGAGGTACGAGAGTCGGAACAGCCGGACGGCGCGGTCGACGTCGTCGGTTGATTCGATGCGGAAGGTCGTCGCAGTTGGGTGCATTGGAACGGCGTGATGTTCCTCGGTTTGGCCTTCAGTAATCAGCTCATCCCGCAGCGGTTTCGGATAGTCGATATCCGCCAGTCTCGGGTGTAGGTGTCCGATCTCCCTGCCCGCTAGTTCGAAGCTCGTCGAATTGAACCGCCCTTCAGCTGCCGTGATGTTCGGCCACGACGCGACCGTTTCGATGATCTGTTCGCTGCCCGTTTTCCGTTGTCGAACGTCTTTCTCCGTCATTGCTCGTACACGTCTTAGTCTTGGTCAGTCGGGGTCGATTCCGCTTCCTGCCATTCCATCGGTGGGACAGCCTCGAGCTGCTGGAACCAGGACAGCGAGTCCATCTGTGCCCATACTTCGACTATTCGCCCGCCGGACAGTCGGCATATCATCATCGATTCGACCGCTACCTGTCTGCCCGTCGCTGCGATACCCAGATACTCACCTCGATGTGTTCCACGCATCGTGGATCGGACTGCAACGGTATTCTCGTCTCCGAACATATCTTCTACGTCAACCGTCAGGTCTGGGAATGCCTTCCGTATCGTCGATTGAACTTCGAGAAAGCGCTCCCTGCCTCGGAGCGTCTGCAGTCCGTGGATGACGAAGTCGGGCGCGAGTATCTCGGTGGCGGCGGTGAAATCACCGTCGTTCAAGACCTCGTCGCAGTAGCGGTTGATGACCTGTGTATCGGAATTTGTTAACATGGGATCGTTCTTTCGGTCGAGACGGGTACGCTGCGTACCGCCGCTTTGAACCGGTCTTCCGAGACCAGTCTCGTTCCGGCATACGTTGTGTAGTATGCCTGTGAAGTTTACTAGGCGATCTGACACCATAGCGATTCGCGTGAAAATATTCACCACGACGGTACCAAGCCGTCAGGGAACGAAGACGGAATATGCCCAGAGTCTGGCTGAAAGTTAAACTGCCGCGTGATTCGTTGGTGAGATTTTCGATCAATTATCCGGACGACGAGTTTCGAATCCTTACCGCTCACCGCACAACGGGCAGCTTACAGGTGGTTGTCGACGCAGAGACGTCCAATTCGGAGGCTCTCGTTCAGGCGCTCGAAGAAGCACCTGAGGTGCGCTCGTGTGAGGTACTACGCACTGATCAGCGGGGAGTGTTGTTTCAGATCGAAACCTCGGAGCACGCGCCGCGATACGCGGCACGTACCGCAGGAATGTTACCGCAATACCCGATGATTTTGCGTAACGGCTGGCAAACGATTGAAACGATAGTGTCGTGGGAACGATTGTCGCAGCTCAAAGCTGAATTCGAACGGGCTGACGTATCGTTCGAACTCATCTCGATCACCCAGCCGGTCGAGGTGACCGACCTATTGACTGACCGTCAATGGGAGGTCCTCACTGAAGCCATTGCGCGTGGATACTACGATAGCCCGCGCGGTTGTTCACTCACTGAGCTTGCGACCGGGCTGGACGTTAATCCGTCGGCAGTGAGCGGCGTTCTCCACCGTGCCGAAGAGCAGGTTATCAAAGCGTTCGTCGCTGAGGCGGGACAGATCGACGGTCTCGACGCGCTCAACTAAGTCCTGATCATATCGTGACTGTCAGTTCGTAAGCGGCAGCACGATCTTCCAGCGGGTTGGTGACTCGAGGTCGGCCCGCTCATCTGATACTGCTGCCGTCGCTCTCGCCGCCAGTGTGGCTGGCTTAGGGCCAATCTGACATCGGCTCTGTTCGGCGAGTGTCTTCCACAGTGTTCTGTGATCGTGACTGTAAAGAACGAGTATCGTCGCTCGATGGCCTACAGGTACTGTGCGGCGGGTACACCTGAAATCAAACCCGATCACCACGGACTCGCCGCGCTATCGACCGACAATCCCGAGACCGAGTTCCGAATCCTGGCCGGCTACACCCGGTCGAGGAGGAGCTTCTCGTCCTGGTGGGGGAAGAGACGACGGAATCTGAGTCGGTCATTCGACGCGTCGACGAACTAGAGCGGGTACGATCCCACGAAGTGCTGTACGCAGACGATCAGACGTTCTTGGTCATGTACGGTCGCCCCGGAGCCGGAACCGTACCGGGCGGCGCGCGAATCCGGAACTCTTCCGCGAACGCCGCCCGTCCTCCGAGACGGCTGGATACACAGCGAGACGCTGACGACACCCGGACGGCTGGCCACGCTCAGAGCAGGATTCGACGCCGCCGGCGTCACCACCGACGAACTCGTCTCGGTTTCACAATCGCTCGAGCCGTCGGTCGTACTGACCGACCGACGGTGACGATTCGTCACCGAAGCGGCCGCTCGAGGGTACTACGACAGTCCACGCCGCTGTTCGGTCACCGACCTCGCCGAGGTCTTCGAGGTCAACGAGGCGACGGCGATCGGAATTCTCCGCCGTGCAGAATGAACGATCATCACGGAATTTCTCGAAGATCCCGGCGCGTAGACGCTGGTTTCGAGCGTGGAGGCTCCGTCAGAGATCGGTAGCCGGGATCGCGCTCAGTTCGGGACTGCCACTCAGGTGAGTTGTCGATCCCACTCGACGCGATACCCGAACAGCCAGTCCATCGAGTCCGTTCCGAACCTCAGAAAGACCGGCAGCATCCGGTCCCGGACCCAGCGTTTGACGGGACTGGTCATCGTCTTTTGCTTCCCGATACGTCTCGCCTGCGTAGATACCTTTTCGACACGCTCCGTTCTTAGCTCCTCGAACTGCTCGAATGCGCGCTCGAGGTCGGGGATATCTCGAAGGCACTTGGCCAATACGATCGCGTCCTCGAGCGCCATCGACGCACCGTGACCGTTGTGCGGCGGCGTGGCGTGTGCGGCATCACCGATCAGACAGACCGGTCCCTCGTGCCAGGTGTCTAACGTGGGCAAATCGTACAGCGGCCACTTGCCGATCGTTCCGTCGGTCGATCGAATAATCTCGGAGATGAACGACGAATCGTCCTCGTGTGCGTCCAGCAGGTGCCGTTTCCACTCGTCGTTCGACATCGAACCGTGCTCCCCTCGCGCCGGTTCCCCGGGCCACGGGAGGTTGTCGAACCAGTAGACCTCGTCGTCCGGTTTAGCGAGGTAGCCGAAGAAGGCTTGCTTCCCGTAGGTCATGTGCATCGCGCTGGAAGACGGAACGGACGACGGCCGGGTGGTGAAGCCGCCGCAGTCGACCATTTTGGTGTACTCGGGTGCAGGTGCGTCGGGCATGACGAGTCGCCGCGTTTTCGAGCGCACGCCATCACATCCGACGAGGAGGTCACCTCGAGTCACGGGTCCGTCCTCGAACGCAGCTTCGACGGTGTCGTCGTCGACGATCTCGATATCCTCGAGTTTCGCATCGAAGCGAACGGTGATTCCGCGCTCGATCGCCGCTTCGCGAAGCAGTTTGGCCAAACGGCCGCGTTTGATAACGTAACTCCGCGCACCGTAGGCTTCCGTTTCGTTCGTCCCATCTAATTCAGCGATGGTCTCGCCCTCGCTGTTGTAGAAGACGATGCCCGAGTCGGGGAATCCGCCGGCGGCTTCGATCTCGTCGTCCGTAATCCCGAGCGTCTTGAGCACGTTGACACCCATCGGCGCCAGTTGCAGAAATGCACCTTCGTCGTCTCTCGGCTCGGCTGCGGCTTCGTACACTATCGGGTCCATTCCCGCGCGCTGCAAGAACGCGGCGAGAACCGGTCCGGCGATCCCACAGCCGATTACGAGTACGCTGCGGGACGTTCGTTCGCTCGAGGTCACTGGTGTCCCTCTCGGGCGGTGAGATCGGCGCGGTCGGTACGTGCCTCGTCGAAGAGCATGCTGCGAAGGAAGTCGAGCAACAGTACCGTGCCAAACCCGATACCGATCGCCATTCCGGTCGGCATTCCGAGGAACCAGATAAACGAGGTGAGGAGTGCCCCAACTGCGACGACCCCCTCGAGCCGGGTCCAGTTCACCGTGTCGCCTACGCTGACGCGAGTCGAGTTCGTTTCGTCCGTGTGTTCGGTAGTCATCGTCTCTCGTCAGCTAGGAGACCGCCGCCCGACTTCTCGATTTTCGCAAACATGTTGTCCTCCTCGAACGACGCGCCTTGCTACCGGCTTGATCGCCTTCTCGAGTTCACGATCGACTGGCAGTGAGATCGTTCGAACGGTCGATGGCAACATGTTTGCGTCTATGTTGAACCGCTGGCTCGTCGTACAGAGCGTATGCCCACCGTTCGAATGAAGGTAGAAGCGTTCGGCGGTCTCGCGACGCTCTCGACCGAGTATCCGGATGCCGAATTCGCGCTGCTGACCTCCTGTGAGACTACAGACGGCCACGTGACGCTCGTCGAGATAACCGGGCTGGATCACGACGTCGCTCGTCGATACTTCGAGACCGATCCGGACGTGCGATCCTACGAGGAGATACACGCCGGCGAACAGCGGCTCGTGGTCCAGTTCCGCCAGCGGTCGGAGCCTGCACCCGGTCGCGCGGGACGCGAATCCGGAAATCCGCCGCCGTTTCCGATGCGCATCCGAGACGGGTGGGTGGTCACCGAGGCGACGGTCACGCACGATCAGCTGACTCGATACACGACCGAACTCGAGGCGGCGGACGTCGCGTACGAGCTGGTATCTATTACGCAGTCGCACGATCCGCACGAGTTACTCACGGATCGGCAGCGCCAGTTCGTCGCGGCGGCGATCGAGAGAGGGTACTACGATTCCCCGCGTCGGTGCTCGCTCACGGATATCGCGGACGAATTCGACGTGAACAAGGCGACGGCGAGCGGAATCCTTCACCGGGCCGAGGGGACGATCATTACGGAGTCCATGCGTGATCCGATGTAGGCCGATTCGGCCGGACGCGGGTTCGTCGATGCGCTTCGAACGAAAGTCGAAAACGCTCGGTGGGGCCGGAGACGAGGGACGAGCGATTCGCGCTCGTCTCGAAGTCCGGTTTCGTCGATGGGCTCGACGACGACCTCGATGCGCTCGAGACGCTACTTTGATGTCGATACCGTGGCTTTCGTTCTCCAGGTGGACGGTCCGCGCATCGGTGAGGATCACACGCTTCAGAGGTGTCGAGTCTCGGCGGGCGACGACTCCCGGTCGTGTCTTCCGTCGACGTAGGTGACCGGCGCTTCTGCCAGCTCTTCGTCCGTAGCGTCGTCCAGGCAGGCGACGTTGACGGCGTAGAAGTCGCCACCGAGTTCGGCCGCGGTCCCTCGACCGAACGGCTTGACACTGCAGCGACTGCAGAAGCGGTGGTGAATCGTATCGCCTCCGAGCTGATAGTCCGTCAACGCGTCCGCGCCCTGCAGCAGTCGGAACGCATCGGGGGTAGCGACGGCGGCCCAGTACCGCGTCTTTGCGCAGATCGAGCAGTTACACCTGGTGGTCCCCTCGAGCAGATTGAGCTCCGACTCGAAGCGAACCGCGCCGCAGTGACAGCTTCCGGCGTACGTTTCCTTCATTCGCGGCTCGCAACCCCTTCTAGCTTCTCGAGCGCGCTGGTCCACCCCTCGGCGTAGCCGTCGGCGTTCTCGCGCGCCGAACGATCCTGGTACGGACCGATGTCTTCGTGGGTGAGCACGACTTCCGTTCCGTCGTCGACGTCCCGGAACTCGTAGGTCACGCGGCTCTCTTCTTCACCCGGGTACTGCCAGGTATGGACGATCCGCTCGTGCTCGAGCACCTTCAGGAACGTTCCCTCGATATCGGTCGGGTGCTCCTCGTCCACGAAGCTGAGTGAGAGGGCACCGTCGGGCTCGGGTTCGAGGATATGGACCTGTGTCGTCACCTCTCCCGGTGCGAACCACTGCTCGAGTTCTTCGGGGTCGGTGAAAGCTCGGAAGACGCGCTCGCGCGGCGCGTCGAAGGTCCGGCGGATGGTTAGGCTCGCCTCGTCCGTTTCGAGCTGCCGCCGATCACCAGTTCCGGCGTCGTCCGTCACTCCGCATCACCTGCTGACTGAGCGACGTACGCGTCGAGCTTGTCGAGGCTCTGACTCCAGCCCAGTTCCATTCCCTCGAGTGCATCGGCCACCTCGGGGGTCCCCGTGATGACCTCCGCTTCCAGCGTGAGTTCCGTTCTGCCGTCGCGGTCGGCGAACGTCACGGTCTGGCGCACCTCGAGCTGGAAGTCGCCATCCTCGTCCTCGAATGCGCGGCTCGTGGCGACGAGTCGTTCGGGTTCGTCGACCTCGTGAAATTCCCCTTCGTCGGGGTAGATGGTCCCGTCGGGGGCTTCCATGTCGATGTGAAAGGATCCGCCCGGCCGCACGTCCATCTCACAGCGGGGTACCGTGAAACCCTCCGGTCCCCACCACTGCTCGACCTGCTCGGGATTCGTCCACGCTTCCCAGACGCGCTCGCGCGGCGCGTCGAACGTTCGTTCGATGATCAGGTTATACTCGCTCGGTTCGAATTCGGTCTCGTCGGCCGCCTCGTGATCTGTCATTGGTCATCTTCCTCTAGATGGTCTTCGAGCGCGTCGAGCCGATCCTCCCAGAAGATCCGGTACCGAGTCAGCCAGCCGAAGGCGTCGCTCAGCGGTGCGGCGTCCAAGCGGCAACGGCGTACACGGCCGTCCTTCTCGACCTCGATGAGGCCCGCGTCTTCCAGCACTTGCAGGTGCTTCGACACCGCCGCCAGGGACATGTCGTGGGGCTCTGCCAGATCGCCGACGCTCTCTGAATTGCCGGCCAACTGCTCGATGAGCGCCCGTCGGGTCGGGTTGGCCAGCGCTCCGAAGATCGCGTCGAGGTCCGGATCGTTCGCCTCTCGTTCAACCATCCGGTTGAATAGACGCCGCGCTCTTATTTAACCTTTTAGTTGAATGAGGTGAACGACCGGATATAGATAGTCCGTGCGGACGTTCGTGACCCGGTCTCGTCGCGCCCGTGTCACCGTCGTGTGCGACGACCACAGCTTCAGCGGTGTCGAGTGGTGCCGGTATTCGTTCGTCGATCGGATCGGGAGCGGTCGACGCGGAACGCCAGTAACCGACTGTCGTCCCGTCGGAGAACGAGGTTGCGCCGACGGACGGGTCGACTGCATCAGTTCTGCCGTTCGGCTGTCAACCCTCTGGCGAGCGTCGCGATGAGCAGTTCCTGGACCTGTTCGTAGTAGTTATCGGCGTACTCCTCGTACTCGTCTCTGTAGAACACCAGGAGCCCGATCGCACTGAGTAATCCGAGGATCGTCGCGGGATCGTGTTCCGCGAGCAACCCGTCGCTCTGGTCCTGCAGCGCCTCGATATACGGTACAATCTCGGCCATCCCTTCCTGCTGGATCTCTTCTAACCGCTCCGCCGGGACGTTGTCGCGAAAAGTCATGGCGTAACGGTCGTCCGCCATCAGTTGCTGAATGAGCGGATTCCGTTCGGCGAACGTGCGATAGCAACGACAGAGTCGCTCGATTCCTTCGTGTGGATCCTCGATTCCGTCGAGTTCGCTCTCCAGGCTGTTGGTAAACTCGTCGGTCTCGCGGCGCATGATCTCGAGGTACAGATCGCCCTTCGAGTCGAAAAAGAGGTAGAACGTGCTCTTGGCGATCCCGACCGGTTCCGTGATGTCCGCGACGTTCGTCTTCTTCGGCCCGAACGCCAGGAGTTTCTCGCGACCGACCTCGACGAGTTTCTCCCGGATCTGGTCCCGTTCTTCGTCGCTAAAGCCGTGCATGGGTCTCCTTGCTTCCGAAACTCTATAAATAAGTTGGTCACCATTCACAACCCCATGACCACAAAAGATATCTATTCATGGAGTCAAGGATAGGTATGGCCGTTATTGAAGTGACCGAGCTGACGAAAGACTACGGGAGCGTCCTCGGCGTCGACTCCCTATCGTTCGCCGTCGAGGAGGGCGAAGTGTTCGGCTTCCTCGGTCCGAACGGAGCCGGGAAGACGACGACGATTCGCGCTCTCCTCGGGTTACTCGCGCCGACGTCCGGAACGGCGACGGTGCTCGGGGCGGACGTCCGCGACGAGGATGCGCTCATCGAAGCGAAGCGGCGGATCGGCTACCTGCCGGCGCACCTCGGGTTCGACGAAGACGTGACCGGCGAGCGAGTCCTCGACTATCACGCGTCCGTCAAAGGCGATCACAGGCGCGAGGAGCTCCTCGAGGTGTTCACGCCGCCCGTCGACCGGCCGATTCGGGAGTACTCGACCGGGAACGAGCGGATGCTCGGGATCGTCCAGGCGTTCATGCACGATCCCGATCTCGTCATCATGGACGAACCGACGTCGGGACTGGACCCGCTCAAACAGGAGGAGTTCAACGAGTTCGTCAGGAGCGAGCGCGAGCGGGGAACGACGATCTTCTTCTCCTCGCACGTGCTGAGCGAGGTGCGCCGCGTCTGCGACCGCGTCGGGATCCTCCGGGCCGGACGGCTCGTCGGACTCGAGGACGTCGAGACGCTCCTCGATCAGGGCGGCAAGCGCGTCCAGCTTCGAACTCCCAGCGAGGTACGTTCGGAACTCACCAGCCTCGACGGCGTCTTCGACGTTGCGACGATCGGCGACGAAGTCCGGTTCACCTACACAGGAGGCTACAACACGCTGCTCCGCAAACTCGCGACCTACGACGTTCTCGAGGTCGAGATCAGCGAACCCCCGCTCGAAGACGTGTTCATGCACTACTACGGAACGAACGGTGCGGAGCAACCCGGTCAGGAGGTAAAATCTGATGTTTGAGACCGCCCGCTACGAGGCGAGCCGTCGGATTCGGGGAACGGCGGTCCTGACCGCCGGTATCGGAGCGTACGCGGCGTTCGTAGTCTGGTACTTCACGCAACTCGAGGGCGTCGATCTGGACGAGATGCTCGAGTCGATGCCGCCCGCCATGATGGAGGCGTTCGGGATCGAGGCGATGACGACTATCGAGGGATTCCTCGGCGCTCAGTTCTACAGTTTCGTGTGGCTGCTCGGGTTGGGACTGTACTTCGCGTACGCCGCTGGGGGAGCGATCGCGAGCGACATCGAACACGACCGAATGGACCTGCTGCTCTCGTTTCCACTCTCTCGATCGAACCTGCTTACGGAGAAATTCACCTCGTTGCTGGTCCCGCTCGCCGCACTCAACGTCGTCGTCGGTGCCGTCGTCTACGTCCTGGTGCTCGCGATCGGCGAGTCGATCGATCCGGCGCATCTCGCGCTGGTGCACCTGCTGTCGATCCCGTATCTCCTCGTCTGCACGGGGATCGGTCTGGTCCTTTCGGTGCTCGTCGATCGAGCGGACGTCGCACAGCGCATCGCCGTCGCACTCGTGTTCGTTCTCTTCCTCGTCGAGTCGCTGGTCGCAGGGGCGGGCGATTTCGAGTGGATTCAGTACGTCAGTCCGACTCACTACTACGATCCGACGCCGATTCTGATCGACGGAACGTACCGGCTAGCCGACACCGGTATCCTCCTCGCCGCGTTCCTCGTTCTCTCGATCGTCAGCCGGTTCCTGTTCCGGCGACGAGACATATAAGGATATAGCGACGATACCGCCCGGACAGGGCGGCACCCGGGCAAGACATCAGACTGCCAGGTATCAGCTGACACCTGTACAACAGCGCTGCTCTCGGAGGTACAGCCAGAGCGAACTGAGAAACGCCACCGCGACGGCGGCGGTCGTAATAGCGAAGGCGACGCGGTACCCGAACTCGGTGTAGACGACGGTCCCCGCGACGACGTCGCCGGTCCGATATCGGTCGAGTGCGATGCCCATCAGCGGCGGGAGGACGGTCGCCCCGAAAAAGCCCGCCCCGTTGACGGTGGCGGTGGCGACGCCGCTCGCTTCGGGCGGATACTTTTCCTTGACGATCGACAGCGAGAGCATCACGAACCCGAGGGAGAAACCGATGAAGAAGTACGTGGCGGCGATGACGACCAGGGGAGGGTTGCCGAAGATAGGTACCGTAGCGAGCGAGAGCATGAACGCGCCGAGACCGACGGCCATCGGGAGGAATCGCCGCCCGATTCTGTCCGATACCCAGCCGACCATCGGGGCGCCGATAAGCATCCCAACCGACCCGAGCAGCGTGTAGTACGACGCCGTCGTAACGTCGAGTTCGTAGACGATGACGAGATACGGCACACCCCAGAGACCGATGATCGTCAGGATGGTCCCCATCGAGGAGAAGAAGATGAGCGACAGCAGCCACTGGTCGGCGTCGGCGAGCAGGTCTCGCAAGTAGTCGGTCGTCTCGGCGAGCGTCACCGACGGCTGTTCGGGCACGTTATCGATCGGCTCGAGGCCGGCGTCTGCGGGCGAACTCCGGGTAAGCGCGAGGACCGCGCCACCTGCGACGAAGCCGAGCAGGGCGAGCCCGAACACCGTCTGGCGCCACCCGAACCAGCCGATAGCGATCGCCAGCGGCGTCGTCGCGAAGATGGCCCCGAGGCCGGCGACGCCGCCGGTCAACCCCGTCATCGTCGCAAACTCGTCGATTCGATACCAGTTCGCACAGAATCGCAGAACGGAGATGAAGATGACGCCGCTCCCGAGACCGATAAGCGCTCGCGAGAGAAAGGCCGCGACGTAGCCACCACTCGCCGTGAACGCGATCGCACCGAGACTGAGGGTGAACGCGCCGGCCGCGCCAACGTATCGCGGCCCGTATCGATCCGCTAACGCCCCGGTCGGAATCTGGACGATGGCGTAGATGACGAAAAACGAGGCGTGGAGCGTCCCCAACTGGGCGGCCGTGATACCGAAATCGCCGGTCAACTGCTCCGATAGCACGGCCGTCGACAGTCGGTGGACGTTGACGAGCAGGAAGACGAGAGCCAGCGCCCCCCACGCGAGCCAGCGCCGTTTCGTGGGGTCTGTTAGCAGATCCACGCCCGCTCGTTCTCGAGGTTAGTGAGTAAGTGTTGTGATAGTAAACCGTCCGGTCGACGGGGACGACCCCCGCGGCTTTAGACGCGCGGCGATCCGTCAGCTCCGAAACGACCCCCCGGAGATACGGGCGACGGGTAACCCGCGCCTCTCGAGAGATCGGTCCCTCCGTTCGCTCGAAGAGGATGCCACGAGCTAACGGTCATCACCGCGTTCGTCCGGATCGTCGAGACGAAATAATCGTCGAGGGTAGTCACACTCGAGGAGCCGCGTCCGGCTCCGCGGTTCCGGCAGCAACGGTCCACATTCCGACGACGACGGCAGCGAACGTCAGGAGGATGGCGATCGTAAACCCTCCCGTGTAAGCGACGCTCACCGTTCCTAGCGGCGGCATCGCCAACGCGGTGATGCCGATGGCGATGTTGAACACGCCGACGATGGCGGTGTCGTTCTCGGGCGAGTAGACGGTCATGAGCAGCGGGATGTACAGCGTCGCCGAGCCGCCCAGTCCGAGTCCGATCAAGAAAATCGCGATCGGCATCGCCGGAACGGTAGAGGCGAACAGCAGGGAAACGCCGATAGCCGCGCAGACGAGCGACGCGAGAAACGCTCGTCGCGAGCCCACGACGTCGGCGAGATAGCCGCCACCGATCCGCGAGATGATGCTGACGCCACCGATCAGACCGAACGCGGCCGAAGCACCGGCCTCCGTCAGTCCGCGGTGGGCGAACAGATCGACGGCGTAGGCGGCGAGCAACTGGTACCACGCGAAGGAGAGCGCCATCCCCACGAACAGCAGCTGAAAGGTTCGCGTCCCGCCCAGGCGGGTGAGCCACTCGAGCAGTTCACCGGCGGTCGCGGTCGACTGCTCGGCCCATCGCGGTCGTCGACAGACGAGGCCTGCGAGGAAAAACGCGAGCGCGGTCACCGACACGATGACGAGGAAGCCGCGGCGCACGCCTAGCTCCGCGAGGGCAAGTTGCCAGACGGGCGGAAGCACGAACAGGCCGAGCCCGTTGCCGACGAAGATGAGGCCCGTTGCAGCGCCGCGCCGGGCCTCGAACCAGCGCGGGACGACCGACGCGATGAGAACGAAGGCCGTTCCCAGTGCGAGCCCGAGGACGGCGAACACGACGGCCAGCCCGACGACCGACCGCGTAACGTACAG
This sequence comes from Natronococcus sp. CG52, assembly GCF_023913515.1. Taxonomy (NCBI): domain Archaea; kingdom Methanobacteriati; phylum Methanobacteriota; class Halobacteria; order Halobacteriales; family Natrialbaceae; genus Natronococcus; species Natronococcus zhouii. The sequence goes on along the minus strand of NZ_CP099392.1, from coordinate 336,805 downwards.
CGAAGGTGCCAGAACAGCCGCTGCGAGCGAACAGACGACGAGTACTGCTCGAGACCGGAACCGCGCGCCGAAGACGCCGACGAGTCCGGACCCGATAAAGAACGTGAAGAGCATTCCGGCGAACACGCCGGAGAGGGCGACCGGCGAGATGCTGAACGCGTCGCTGAACGGACCTCGGAAAATACCGTACGACAGCGGCGTACCGAAGGTGAATACCATCGCAACGGCGCCGACAACCGCCACTACCCAGCTACGACGGCTGTCGGGACGTTCCGAGCGCTCGGCACACACGACCCGCTCTCGACCGTACTCGGCCGAAAGGGTTCTGATTCGCTCTCACTGCCAGCCGCGTGATCGAGGGCGTGTTACGACCCGTTCTCCGGCCGTAATTCATCGGAGACGGCCGTTACGGACGGATGAGAAGCCGAACGGTTGCAACCGAACCGTCTCCGCAGTTACAGAGGTGGGCGGCGACCACGACAGTCGGGTGCCGTTGTCGGGATCGGGATCACCGCCTCGGGTGGGGAACCGCGAACGCTGGCTTGGTACAACGGGCCAGATTTCGATTCCTCGTCGATCGGTTGTTGGTGCAGGTGTGATACCCGCGTGTTGTGTAATACCATATTACGACTTAAGAGAATCCTTTGGCCCAGTATTTGCACCGATCACATTCGACAGTACGGCGCGCGGAGCGAACGGAGAATCCCGCGCGACCGAGTTTACCGGTCCGCCGTGGAGTGCACCGAAAACGCCCGGCAGCCTGCAATCGAATTTTCGTCCCCGCTTGATCCACTCGCCGAACCGGACGGTGCGAGCGCGCGCCATCTCCGAGCAGCGAGGCGAGCGTCTCTCGTTCGAATCCCGCAGCACGACCAGTGGCAAGATCCTCACACAATCGAATGGGTCTAACGAGTGTAAAATAGTAACACCCGTTCGGAAGAAAGTGATTGCTAACTTCCAGTAATACTCTCCGACGAACAGATACGGTACCAGGGGATTTGAGCCGGAACGAGCGGCGACAGCGGTGTCGTCCCTGGACTCGTGCCGCCTCGAGAAACGACTGATATTTTATCTATCAACATCGGTGAAAATTCGTCATAACGCCGTTTTGAGAGGTTCTACACCGATTCGATACGCTAAACATAGTGGAACGAAGAACGGTCTATCCAGCGCTCATGTATCGGCATCGAATCGGCGGAGAGCGGCCACGAACGAGAGACACATGGATCTAAATCGTCGCGAATTCAGTACGGCTGCGGGGGTATCACTTTCAGCGGTCCTTGCGGGGTGTGGCGCACTCGAGGACGACTCGGATGGCGAGGGCGAGAACGAAACCGATCGGGAGTTCGAGGACGATGACGATTCAGACGTTAAGAACACTGACGATTCAGACGCCGAGGACACCGACGGTTCCGACACTGGGGGCGAAGACGAGACCGACAGCGACGAGCAGAAGATGCACGAAGACGAGTCGGTCGCGGGAACGATTCTGCTGTCGGATGACGCTGAACATCATCTCGCGGTCGTGAGACACACCTTCACCTGGGCGAGCGAACCGCCGAGCGACCACTGTCACGTTCACGTGATGGTCGAGAACACGAGCGATGCGGAGATGACCATCGACATGGAAGCCCGGATTTACGGGGAGGACGGAACGGAACTCTCCGCAACCACGGATACCGGAGTCGAGGGGCCCGGACCGGGCGATGACGACACGGTCTACTCGCTCGAACTCGATAACTGCGAGGGAACCGTCGAGTACGATTTCGAGGTCACGGACGTTCACGCTGACGACGATGAACCGGATGAATCCGACGAGCAGGACGACTCCGGTGCGCAGGATGAGGCTGACGAACCGAACGACGATAACACGGATGAAACGGATGGATCCGACGAGAGCGAGGACGAGCAGGAGGACGTCGACGACGATGACGAAGACGAGGGGGCTGACGAGGAAGACGATGAAGATGAGGGCGACGCCGGCGAAGATGAGGGTAACGAATCCGATGAGCAGGATGACACTGACGGCGATGGCGAAGACGGGGAGGATGACGGCGACGAGGAGACGAGTATACTGCGAGTAATCGTTCAGAACGGCGACGAAGACCCGATCGATCATGCCACCGTCGAAGTCGATGAAGGCGGTTTCGGCGGTTGGAGCGAAACGCAAGCCGTCGATGGCCAAGGGAGAGCCGACTTCGACGTCGAGAACGGCGAGTACACGCTTATCGTGGAGGCGGACGGCTACCCGACGCTGACTGAAGACATTGAAATCGACCACGACGTGATATACACCGTGACACTCCAAACGAACAACTAACCGCCGTTTCCGGGTTTAACTCGCTGATAGGGGCGTCTAGTTTAGGACCTTCGCTTGTGTTTTCCGTTGAGTGACGGTGCGGTCGCTGTGTGCTACGGTACTGTACGAACTGTTCGATCCATTCTCTGACGCTCGATCGGCTGCCCACGAGTTATGGAAGCGGTCCACCCGCATCGTGAGGCAGTACTCGCCGGCGACGAGTGTCGGTCCCGGTGCTCGAGGCCGGTCTCTCCGTCGGGAAGCCACCTGCGAAGCGTATCGGCATCTCTGGTCCCGATTCGGCGAGCGTCAGGGCGATCGAACTTCCGTCCCGGTGAGATCTGGATACGATTGTGTCTCTCCGGTAGAATTTCGCGCCACCAGCGTAACGACCGCAGCGGTTCCGTCGGTGACCGTCCGTCTCCGTTCTTCGTACTGCAGAATCGTTAGATCTAGACACGTCCGGAGCAGATCGTTCGAGCGATACCTGTACCGATCGTTCGAGGGGCCAACTTCGATCGGATCGGCGGAGCGGAGATGGTGTTCGTAAACCAGGATCCGCCAGGTGCGAGCGCATCCTTCAGTTCGGGGAGATACTCGAGGGCGACGAAGAAACTCACCGTGATCACGCCGTACGCACCGGGTTCCGTATCGAACTCGTCCAGATCGGCGCGGATCCAGTTCACGTCGACATCGCACGCTTCGGCGCGTTGACGGGCGATTGCAAGGGCCTCGTCTGCGACGTCGACCGCATCGACCTCGTAACCGTGATCGGCGAGGAAAAGGGCATTGCGACCGGTTCCAGTTGCGACGTCGAGTGCACGCCCGTTCGGCAACGTATCGATCCGGCGATCACGCCACTTCTCCGGCGAACTACCGGATCGACAGTAAAGGGTAAGCGACGTTCCAGATAGACACCAGGCCGTGGAGAATGAACGACAGACCGCGGCCGTCGAGAACCACGCGGCTATAATTCCGTTTCGACGACTTCTGCTTGTCCGTACGTCTCGTCAACGGAGGTGACTCGAACTGTGGCCTGGATCGCCGAAACCTCTTCCTCGAGAAAAAGAACGAATCCGTTATCCATCTTACAGACGAGCGTTCCGTCGGGTTTCTCGTCAACGATGTCGACAGTCACCTCATCACCCGGCTTAGGCTTTCCACTCAACGACTCTCCGCACCGCCAACAGTCGGTATCGTATTCTGCAGATCCCTCTGGGGCGTTGTTCGCTCCGCACCGAGATGCGTCACATTTGATGAACGTGTCGTGTATTCCTGGCTGGTAGCGTCCCACACCGCAATTATCTCCACTGACTCGTAAAAACGTGCCGCCGCGTTCAGCGGAACCGATAACGAATAGAGCCACGGGTGTACCCCTGATGACGTTGTCTCTTTCTTTGCCACTCGATGCCCGATCAGCGTCCCCGAATACGCTTTCTTCGTCTGGGAACGGATCACGTCGTTATCGCGCTAACTGGATCGGAGGAAAACGGCGTTTCAGTGGAAATCCGGCGTGTCACGCACGACGGGCGGACCGAAATCAGAATCGTCTCCAGAGCGTCCACCAGCGGATGTTATACACGAATACACGGCCAAATCGCTCGCGAAAGGCGGTCTACGATCCGGTCGTTTCGGTTCCGATCTACTGCGAACGTCGATTCGGTAGTCACGGTCGTCTGGTCATCCTCGCTGGGCCCCGTCTCGGAGTGAGCGCCCAACCGGTGTGAACCCGTTCCGATTCCGGAACGTTTGAGACGTTTTACTGGGAATACTGACCGTGACCCGTGCCCGACTCTTCGCTTCCCTCTGCGGATTCGTCTTTCTCGTCAACCTCGCCAGGATCGTCTTCGCACCGCTTTTGAGCGTATTTATCGCCGAATTCGGAATCGGCGAGGCGACCGCCGGACTCATCGTGACACTCGCCTGGGTCGGGAGTGCGGCTCCGAGATTGCCTACCGGATGGATTCTCACGAAAGTTCCGAGACACCACGTCGTGGTCTCGTCGGGAGTGATTCTCTCCATCTCCTCCGGAATCGCTGCGACGGCGACGACGGTTCGACACCTGATGGTCGGTGCCTTCCTCATGGGCATCGCCTCGGGAGTGTACTTCGTCTCGGCGAATCCGCTTCTGAGCGAACTGTATCCCGAGCGCGTCGGACGGATCCTGGGGATCCACGGGGCCGCCAGCCAGGTTGCCGCGGTGATTGCCGCCCCGTTCGTCGTCCTCGCACTCTTCGTCGACTGGCGACTCTCGCTGTGGGCGATCGCGGTTGGTGCAGCAGTGACAACGGCCTATACGTGGTTCGTTGCGAGGAAGACCGATATGCCGACGGCGGGACAGGACGATCGAAGCTTCGTGGCCGGCGCGCTTTCGGAGTGGCGTCTCATCGTAACGGGATTAGCAATCGTCGGCGCAGCATCGTTCGTCTGGCAGGGCCTGTTCAACTTCTACGAACTGTACATGCAGTCGAAAGGGCTCTCCGACTGGGCGGCGGGAGCGATGCTCACGATCGTCTTCACTGCTGGCGTTCCCGCGTTTTACTTCGGCGGCGATCTGGCGGACAGATTTCCGCAAATCCCGTATCTGCTCGGAATCGTCGGTGCCTTCTCCGTGAGCATTCTTCTCTTGACCATCGCGGAAGGTCTGGTTGCACTGATCGTAATCACCACGATCATCGGCTTCGTCATCCACGCCCTGTTCCCGGCTATCGATACGTACCTCCTCGGAACGCTTCCGGATTCGGCACGCGGCAGCGCCTACGCCGTGTTCAGTTCTACGTGGATGCTCACGCAAGCGGTCGGTTCGTCCGCCGTCGGCCTGTTCATCGAGCGCGGCTACTCCTACGACTCGGTGTTTAGCAGTGCCGCGCTCTTCCTCGGTGCCACGATCGTTGTCCTCCTCTTCCTCGAGCGAAGGGGACGATTGCCGAGTTAGATCGAACCTCCGGCACCGTCGTTCCGAATAGCTACCACACAGCGCTTTCCAGTCGGACGAAAGCTCCCAGTTTATTATTCGCGACCGTCCAGGGTACGAACACGCACCGCTATCACCGCGCGAAAGGAGAGCAGAGCGACTGGTAGCGTGATTTGGTGAACCGCTGTCTGTACACATATGAGATCACTTGACCGATCGGGAAGCGATCGACTCGACGAACTCGAGGGGTACCTCGAGGAAATCGGGTCGGAGGTCGATTGCACCGACGAGATCGCCAGCCAGATCGAGACGCTCGAGAGCGCGATCGCCGATCTCTCCGAGGACGGATCCGAGCCGACGCCGGATAGCAGAGTCGTCGCCAGCGAGCACGGCTATCCAGGAGACGGCAGCGGCGGCGACATCGGCGAGTGGATCCTCGAGAATCTCGACGCGGAGATCCATCTGGACGGCGACGTTTATCGGCTTCAGTCGCCAATCGACGTTGCTCCCGGCGACGCCGCGCTCGTCATCGCGGGCGGCGGTCGACTTCGGATCGATCACGACGATCTCGACGCCGCGTTCTCCGTCGGTGACTGGGGCGAGGGCATCTCGTCGTGTGTTCTCGAAGACCTCGAGATCGACCTCAACGGCTACGACGCCGGTATCGGGCGCTTTTTCGTCGACGACTACCTCCACAACTCGAATCTCGTTCTCCGGGGGCGGCGCGATCACTACGAGCAGCGCGGCGACAAGTACTGCTACCTGTCCTGTATCACGTCGAACGAGGGACTCGGATACAACGAGCGAATCCGGATTCCGGACGGCGATCGCTGGAGCGGAGACAACGATAACAGCCACGCGATCGGCATCGCATCAGATCCGCCCCACGTCGGCACGCAGCTCTGGACCGACTGCGTCGTCCGCGAGATCTGGGACAACGGGTTCTACATTCGGAACAGTCCCGACGGGGCGAATCTCCTCGTCTCGCCGCAAGCCGAGAACTGCGGCCGAGCGAACATTCGGCTCGGAAAGGGGGATATCGCGATCGAGCCGACGTCAATCTGGGACATGGATCCGGACGCGGAGCAGTTCCCCGTGCCGGCGGACGACGACGCGGTCAGCGGGTTCGGGACGCTGCTCGCGAGCGACGGCGACGGACCGCTGTTCCTGGGTGGCGAGGCTATCTCGCGTACCGGCCGCAACGATCTCGTCCGAACGTGGGGCGATTCGGGCCAGTTCACCGCGATCGGGACGACGATCGAAAACGAGACGGACCAGTGGGCGATCCGGGCCGGCGTCGGTTCCGGCGGCGACGACGACGCTGTTGCGAAGTTCCTGAACGTCTCGATCCGGGAGGACTCCGGTGCACGCATTCGCGGTGCTGCTGTGTGCTCGCGTCGGACTCGTCTCGTCCTCGAGTCAATTAGCTACGTCAACGACGGGGAGACGAATTCGAGGGCGTTCCTCGAGGCGTACGACGGCGACAGTGCGACGGTCACGGAGAGTTACATCGAGTCGGGAAGTGACAGCGTGGTCCGGTTACGACAGAGTCCGAACGAGATCGTGTTCGCCCGGTGTGAACTAAATGGCGGGATCGATCTCGGCGCTGGCGAGACGATAGACGCGCTCGAACTGGACAACTGCGATCTGTGCGAGTCTGACGAGTTCTGGACGGGTGACGGTAATGCGTCCGCCGTCGAGCGCTTTTCGTTCGACTCGGATCCGGACGCGCTCGTGGAGTGACGAACGGCGGTCGCCCCTCTCGGAGCGTGAAATCCACCCGGCGCTACGGTAGCACCTGGAGCACGAGTCCCGGCGAGCGAAACGGCCGTTTACCGAAACGTCCGCTCTACCGGAGCAGAAATTCTGTTTAATATACTGGTAATCTAATCCCATTAATCATAATATCCACTCTCTTAATCACGAGCGTACCGGAGCGGACACCGTTCGCCTTCCGGATCGCGCTCATAAAACGGCGCTAAGTGAGAAGCGCCGAAATCGGTCGCCGGGAACCGTACGTCTTCCGAACGGAGACATTCGATCGTGCTGCCGTATTTTGCCGGCGGACTCGAACGGGGACGCTGTCGCACCGTTCGACGTGACGGAAATTTCACTTAAGGACCGTATAGCAACATGACTAGTTACTGTCGTTGAATAACGCATGCCAAGCCGAAAACGACGATCCGTGCTGGCGAGTAGTGCAGCACTCCTGACCGGTAGCGTAATCGCCTCGAGCGGCACGGTCGGTGCGGACGATACGAATGACGTGGACCTCGAACTCACCGTCGACGCGGACGATTCGACACACGTAGACCTGGGCCATACATCCTTCCGGATCTCGGTGACGAATCACGGTCTGGACTCCACCTCGGTTCCGGTCGCGCTCGAGGTCGCGCACTTCGACGAGGAACTCGAGACGTTCGAACTCGAGGGCCACGATAGCGCGAGCACGCGACAATCGTTCGATCCCAGAAGTCTCGGCCCGGGCGAACACGACTGGACCGTCACCGTCGGCGACGAGACCGAGACCGGAACGCTCGTCGTCGAGTCGGACGACGACTACGAGGGCAGCGACGAGGGGTTCTACCTTAATGTTCCCGGCTGGGACTCCGGCGAGGAGGAAGTTCTCTACGTCGACGACGCCGACGAGACGCTCCCGCTCGGATTCGACATGACCGCGCTCAACTACCACTACGACGCCGTCGAGGCGGAGTTAACCTTCGATGTCAACAACGAAACCGAGGAAATTCCGCTCGAGTTCGAGCCTCGCGAGTCCAAGCATGTCTTTTCTCGTAAGAATCTCGGCGTAGGACGCTACGAGTGGACGATCACGCTCGGCGAAGAGACCGAAACCGGCCGCATTAGAATCGTTCCCGAAGAGGCGGACGACGACTGCTAATCGCGCTCTTACATCGCCGTCGAGCGTTCGACGTCGATACGCTCGGCGTCGGTGTTCCTCGAGATCGATCGGCCAACGGAACTGATCGAACCGAGTCCGGTATCACCGATCGACCGCCCCGAGGGGCCTCCGGTGGGTGCAGAAACGCCGTGAGTTCGGGGTGCGTTACAGCGGGGGCGAGACCAAAGCCGCGGGTGGATCTCAGCTGCCGAACCACGCGTTGAAGACGTCGATGAGCAGACTCGTACTGATGGTTCCGTTCTCCCAGTCGGAGAGCGCATCCTGAAAGCCGTCGATTTCGACGTCACCAGTCTCGTCGTCGCGATAATCGTCGACCGACGAGCCACCGTCCTCCGGTTCGTCGGTCCCGGATTCGTCGTCCTCCTCGGATCCGTCGTCTTCGGATCCGTCGTCTCCGGGGTCGTCTTCCTCGGCACCGACCGCCTCCGCGGCCGAAGTCGGACATCCGTCGGGGACGACGTTTTGCGGATCGTTTCCGTTTCCGCACTCGAAGTTCACCGTTCCGTCATCGATGGTTCGCCACCCGTCGTGGAACTGGTCGTCCCACTCCGTGCTGAAGACGTCGATTCGACTCCCCTCCTCGTTCGCGCCGGCGACGAACGAGTAGTGATGGCCGTTCATGTCGAAGTTGCAGTCGCGCACCTCGACGGGACCGGGCGACCACGCCCAGACGCCTCGCCCCCGTCGGTACTGTCGGTCGTCGGTAACGGACGCGGTACAGTTCTCGACGGATCCTTCAGCGAGTCGGAACTGCGAGATCCAACAGTTCGCCGCGTAACAGTCCCGTATAACGACCGTCCCACCAGCTCCCCAGTCGGTCCCGGGTGCCGAACAGTAAAAGCCGTTATCGCTCATCTCCTGGATGTTGACGCGCTCGATCTCGAGGTGGCCGTCGTGAGCGGGATCGACCCAGAGACCGGTCGCACCGTTTTCCTCGTAGACGGACCCGTCACCGAGCCACACGTTTTCGATACGCGACGTGCCGCCGCCGGTGTCGGCCACACCGAGGACCGTGCGATTGCCCATATCGACCTGGCCGTCGACCGCGACGTTTCGGATCGTCCAGTCCGTTCCCGTCGCGATAATCGTGACGCCCGCTCCGGAGGCCGTCACGTCGTACGTGACGTTCTCGAGCGTTTCGGAGTCGCCGACTTCGACGACTCTCCGTTCGTCTTCGGGGACGGTGACGGTCTCGTGGTCGGAAGCCGCCGCTGTTGCGGTCATCATCGTTCCCAGAATCGCAGCGCCCGCTATCTTGAGGTACGATCTCCGACCCAGTAGCCCTCGTTTCGCTTCTCGTGTCGTAGACATAGTGTCCGAAGTATTAGTTCATAGATTAACTATAATGAGTTCCGAATATTTTCAATAGCTGTGAGTTAGTTGTCATCGGGGTTAGAATTATGTGTCGCGTCAGTTCGATTTTCGGAGAACTAACGGTACCTGTAATAGGACCGAAAGACCTACTGAAGACGAGTCTCGAGTGCCGAACGGCCGCAATCCGAGACGAGTCGAGGAGGTCGCGGTTGGTGCCTTCTCCCGTCGGTTAGGCCGTCTCGAGAATCCGCTCTTCGAGTTCGTCCTCCGAGATCTCGCCGTTCGCGTACTCCACGATCCACTCGCTCTCGATCTCGAACACGGCGACGTTGAAGCCGTTGTAGTTGATATGCCAGGGAACGGCGTCGATCTCTTCGGTGAACGCTTCGGCGTCGTCGATCGAGTCCGCGAACGCGAGGACGCCCGACTCGAGTTCGGCGTTCAGTTCGTCTTCGTCGAGTTCATCCGCTTCGGCGACGACGGTGACCGAGGCGTCGTCGCGCGTGACGTTCGTCACCGAAACGTCGTCGGTGCTGGTTTCGAACTCCGCTCGGTTGAAGCCGGGGATCTGCTCCTGGCTGTCTTCCCCGTCCGATTCGTCGGCGCCCTGGTCGTCTTCGCTGACGTCGTCAGCGTCGCCCTCTCCCTCAGTATCGTCCTGTCCGTTTTCGCCGTCTTCACTGCCGTCTGCACCGTCCGTGTCGTCGCCGAACGATTCCGTCGTATCGTCCGATTCGTCATCCGACCGGGGATCGTCAGTTTCGGTGCTCGAACAGCCGGCGAGTGCGGTTGCGATCGCTGCTCCGCTTCCGAGGAGTATCTTTCGTCTCTCCATGATCGAGCCATCGGTTGACTCCCTGATTAGTAATCGTCGTGTACCTGTTCTGAAGAAGACACGTGTGACGAGCGCAACCGTTGACCGGTCGAAATTGAACGATAGAACTGTGGTAGGCACAGTGTTACGATCGGAGCTATCGTTTCAACTAGAGATATCCGGACCGATGAGTGACTGTAACCGATGAATGTCGTACACCTCTTACTCGCCGGACATCGATACTCTGACGCCGTAGATTCGATACTTGAGTGTTTGGACGCTGTCGATCGGGACGCCGAAGTAACAGGACGACTGTGCTGCGTCTACCGGTTCGTTCTTCCTCAGCCCCGCTGGGTATCGGTTCCGAGGGTGTCACACGTGATACGCCCTCCGCTGGCATCTACCCGGATGCTGGCTCGACGCCGTGCTACCGACCGCTCGAACCCGTTCGAATCGTACGGGACACACAGGCACACTCGATCGCATTTTCACGAATTTCGTCGCGCTAGCGCGTCAGATTTCACGGAAAGGGATCCACGCGTGTTTCGGGAGAGTGCGCGGCCTCGTGAGCGCAAACGACCCAACGGATCGATCCCCCCTCGAGAATCCGATAGGGGCGGCCGTGAGCACGCCAAGAGGTCGATACGCGAAATAACACGTACTGTCGGTTCACTACCGAATATTCACCGGAAACGCGGTGTCGTTCACTCCTCGTACTTTTCCGCGGTTTCGTAACTGCAGCGTAGCGTTCGGTCGCGTTTTGTACGATAGTGGCGGCGACGATCGTGCTGTCCGATAGCTTGAAACGCGATTTATCGGCTGGTTGCCATAGCACGCGACACGAGAACCGGCACGCCAGAGGCGACGCCAAACTCTCACGGTCCCTCGAGGACGGAGTTCGAGGACCGCGTAGACGACCTCTGGAGTCGGTAGGCGAACTGCGATCTCTGCGCGTACGACTGTCGCGTCGATCGGACCGCAGACGACATCGCTACGTGCCAGGCCGACGACATCCCAGTCGAGAGGCCGAAGGCGAACCCGCCACGCCCGCGGAGATCGCTGAGATCTACCTCCGTTTCGACGACACCGGGCTCGCGACCGGCGGCCTCCTCGTGCGCCATCTCGTCACGCCGAATCCCGTCGAGGGTGCGAAGCGAGCGCTGGAGTTCGTCGCAGGCGAGATTTCCGAAGCGACGTTTGTCGACGTTCGGCCGATCACCGAGGAAGAGTACGAGGAGGTGTTCGAACGCGCCCGCGACAGCGGACTCGAACGACTTTACCTCGACCGCTCGATGCTCGCCGATCGGGATCCGGGCTCGACCGGGTCGTTCTAACGACGAGCAAGCCGGCTGGCGACGCGGAACTCGAGTAGATTCAACGGATCAGCGGCGGTCAGAAATTTACAGCTTCAACATCAGTCAAATTACCAGGATTAACACCGATGCTCTATCGGATATGGCGTGTTTCACCAGTACCCCCGGCGATCGAAAGCAAATACCTTTAGAACTGCTGAAGAACTACATGTGTTATGTCCCTCACCACTGTGCGGCGGTGGTTATCCGACGACGACGTGATCTACGAGTGTCGGGACTGTGGGACGACGCTCGAGTCAGTCCAGCGGGTCTGTCCCTCGTGTGGTTCGTCGGAGATTGCAGAGTACGATAGCTCGGAATACGACGACTCGTAACCGGTCCGTCTCCATCCCGTGGTGGCCGAATCAGTCCGTAATGAGTAGCGCTGTTCACGATATCGATCCCGAGTCCAGTTGTACGTTTTACTCGAGACTGGACCGAGACGGACGCTGTTTCACCGCTACTACGGAATGCAAGGATAATCGCTCGGGTTTGAAAGAATCGGTCGTAGGAATCGATGGGGTATCGCTACTATTGGTCAAATCTCTTTGTGTTAGTAGAACACATTTACCGTGCCGTATATAAGTGGGTGCATGGTATCCCAACGGATTTGTAATCCGCTTCTAACAGTGGCGGGGGCGATCACCATCTCGGTCGGTGCGTATCTCCCGTGGCTACAGACAAATCCGAATTTACCATTGGACGCCAAAAACGCGAATTACCGGACTCACAAAACCCAACCGCAGGTGCGGTTGGTGCGTCTGTCCGGGTCGGGGCGCGTAAGCCGCCCAACCTCATCCCGTTTCCTCGCGGAACAGGGAGTGCTATCGCACGGCTGAGGGAACCAACAAAAGCCTCGGGCCACCGCGCCCGAGGTTGTTTACATAGGTACGTGTCCCAACACCTTCCCGAGCGACAGATGGGTGGACATAGACACCCGTAACTTCGGCATCTACGTCCGCTTCGTATGCATCAGGAGACGCAAATTTCAGAGACCCGAACGCCACGACTTTGCCATCGACCTCGGCTACAACGAACGCCGACTCCTCAGACTCGATAGCCGAGGTATAGTCTGCGGATTCACATCCTTGTGCCCACGCATTAACTTGTTCTTCGCTATATGCCTCAGTTTCAAGCCGCGTGGTGGAATTAGAATGAGCCGCTCGGACGGCTTCAGTATCAGATGGCTTCGCATCACAGGTTTCCATGATAGATAGTTACTGTGGTGTGTGATTATCACGTTCGGTCTGGCAGATAATCCGGTTAAGCCAATCCAAGCGATTATTTCTGACGCGCCTGACTTCAGGATAGAATAGAAGGCAGGCATGTAGACAAATAATTGGTTGAGCCATAGTTTCTCCCGCTACAATCTCCTTGTACGAAAAAGTCGGTGGAGTAGGATGAGGTGGCCAGTACAGAAACAGATAGGAATCAGCCGAAAATAGAGGGTACAGAACAGTGCTGCCGCTCAGCGGTCAGCGAACACGGGGACGCTCGGCGTTAGCCGGGCGGGTCGAGACCGTAGTACTTCTTCGCCACCGTGAGGAACTGATTGGCGTCCACGCGCGGCGCGTACGTCGCGTTTTCGCCGTCGATGGCCAGTTTCACCAGCAAGTCTACGAGCCGCCAGACGTTGTACAGTACGCACGCGAACACGAAGTTGAAGAACCGATACGTGTGGCGTTTACTCGTCGTTCGGACGCGGAACGTCTTGATTTGCTTGTAGCCGTTCTCGATGCCCCAGCGGTGGCGATACCGGCGAACCATCCGCTCAACCATGTGAACGCGCTCTATCTCGCTTTCGTCGTCATTCAGCGTCACGCTGGGGTGGTTCGTCTCGAACAACGCATACGCCTGCGCATCCTCGCCGCTTCCGACAGACGGCTCGTTTGCCTCCTGCTCACGGAGGTCGTCAATGACCGGACCGAAACTGCGCCGGTTGTTGTCATCGTTTAGGTCGATACCGAGTTCAGCGAGGTCTTCACGCATCTCCTCGCGGACATCCGAACTCCCCTTTACGGGTTCGCTGCTCTCTTCCATATCCTCCGCATCAGGGTCGTCCGTGCTGGAGGGGAGGAACATCCGCTTGCGAGTCGGACCATCTGCGACTGTTTCCTCTTCGATGTGAACCGTTTTTCCGGCACGGCGAAGTCGCGTGCATGTCGCTTTTTCAGATTGGCGTTTGCGTGCGCCGTTCAGGTAGTAGACGCCGTGCTTATCACACGCGTCCTTCACGCCATCATTATCGAACTCTCTGTCCATCATCACGAGTTCGATGTCGTCTACGAGGTTGAGCGCGTTCTCCAGCAGGGTATCCACGATGTCGGCTCGCTTCATTCCACGCTTGACGGGTATTGCGTCCAGCACGAGTGGGATGTCGTAGCCCACAATCTGGATGGTCGCCCACTGGTAGTACACTTCACCGTCTTTGTAGCCGAGAATCCAGTCTTCCGTGATGTTGTCGTCCTCGTCGCGCTCGATGTTTCCCGTCCACGGGTTCCCCTTGGTAATGTCGATGGCAGCCCAGAGTTTGCCGACGAGTTCGGAGTTGTGGCGAGCGCGGGCGATGAGCATCCGGGTTGTCGCGTGGAGCATCGAGCGTGTCTCCTCGACGGTGAGCTTCCCTATCTGGTAGCGGTGATTGGATGCGCTCGGCGTCTGGTTGCGCTGGGAGTCGATGTAGAATGAGTGCTGGCCGCTTTGAGCGTACATATTCTCGCGCATTCCCATATACGCGTGCTGTTCCCAGAACGCGTTCTCGTGAATCACGCTATTGTCGGCTCGCTTCAGGTAGAACGTATCCGTGACGAACGGCTTGGCCTGTTGCCAGACCTCTTTGGTCTTCTCAGCGACGAGTCGCTGTTCGCTCCGTTTCGAGGAGATGTCGCGTTCTTCGGGTCGGAACACTGGGTCCGGTGCGGGAATGCCTTGTTCGCGGGCGAAGGTGAGGGCTTCCTCGGTAGCTGTTCGGACAAACTCTCGTTGTACGTCGGTGAACTCTTTGTTCCACATCTCCCAGAGCCGGGACTGGCTCGGTGCTCCGCTCAGGTCGCGGTTGTGAGCGACGGGGAATCCAAAGTCGCGGCAGATATTGGGGAATGAGTGAAGGAAGTGGTGGAGGAACCCTTCACGGCAGTCCCACGCAAGCCGAAGCATGTGCGCTTTCACCCACGCGTAAAATGACGTGGTGTTCCGATGCCATGCCGCCCGGGTATCGCCATAGGTTTCATCTCGGAAGAAGGCACTTCGCAAGACTTCTACGAAGTCTGGCTTCCCGGCGTAGTGGGTGAGGAAGTGAATACTTCCGGTGTAGGTCTTGTCGTTGACAGTGAACGTGAAGTACCTGTCGTGGTCAAACGGGGAGTCAGTAGGTTGAGCAACCGACACTACGTTGATAGCACGAGAAACGTCTTATATAATAGTATGTATCTTGATGAAACCCTGAACGGAGAACATCCGATAAGTACAGCGTGCGCACTGACCACTGGAACTTTTGTCGTTGTAATAGATGTTCTTGATGCCGTGCAAGATACACGGCACAAATGTTGTACGACGTAAATTACAACCGACATAGACGAGGATTGACTAGTATAGGATTTTCACCATAAGACACTTACATAAATAGTGTGTAGAATACATTATGTATGGTGATTCAAATGCGACTGGTGCTTTCGGAGATGTTCACTTAGTCCTTATAGCAGTTATAGTGCTGGCACTCATCGGGACCTATGGATTATACCTCTCCGGACTACCAGTTACATGGCTGGGAGCCGCATTTCTCCTCATTTTCATCGGGTTGTCGGTAGTCGCGTGGCCTCTATTTAAGAAGGCTCAACCACAACACGACCGTAATTAGAAATAATAATTGACTGAGGTATTGATTGTTCTAACGTTAATTGTTTCACCTATATTGAACGGCTAGTCCGCAAGAAGCGGTCGTGAAATAAAGTCCGTTGAATGAGAAATTCAACCGATTATTTCTGACGTGCCTGCCTTCAGGATAGAACAATACATATCGCGAATAGTAGTTTATCGTTCCGCGAAGTAAGCAGAAAACGGCGTTTCGGACACCGCGTTTCTCGTGAATAATACGCCACAGAACGAGAACAGGGGTTTAAACGAATTCCACCGAAACGGTACTACCGTGATGACGGGTTACGTTTGGCTCACGAGGACGACACTCCCCAGGTAATGTGATCCCAGACCCGTTCGTAGAAGTAGTACGTCCCAGTCTTCAGTGCGTTCGTCAGTAATCCGATGTTCAGTGCGTCTCCAACGTCACCGACGATCAACCACGCGACAGCAACGGTGATCAACAGCATGAACAGGCGGTAACAGAGCGTCTTGATGACGGCGCGCTTTCGCGCCTGTAGTGCAGAGCGCGAGGCGACATCTCGAATCATGAGTGGTTCTCACGGGGATCCCACATAAGTAACCGGGATGGGGCACATTCTCCGCCGGAGGTAACTGATTTCGGTTTCTTCGGAGACGTTCCGTACCCACGAGTACGAACTATTCCCCCGGTCGAAGCCGACGACTGATCGTCGAGGTACCGCAACGAAGCTCTCGTTCGACTCTAGTATCAGCTAAAACGATTTACACACCGATCGCACTGTCCGCGGTTCTCGCTTGCTTCGCTCGCTCCGACCCGCGCTCCCGTCGTGCGATCGGGTGTGCATCGATTTTCAGTGACTACTATAGCTCGAGCGCTATCGTCTCACTCTCCACCGAAGGCACCCCGTTCTTCGAGGTCGTCCAGTTCGGTTTCCTCGTAGCCGAGCTCGCGGAAGACGCTCCGGTTGTGTTCGCCCAGCCGTGGCGGTGGCGACTCGAACCCGCTGCGTGATCGGCCGTATTTCAGGGGATGTTCGACGACTGGTATCTCTCCTCGCTCGGGATGCTCGAGCGTCGTCGTACTGTTGCGAGCGTCGGTCTGTTCGTTGTAGAGTGCGTCTTCGACGTCGAAAACCGGACCGGCTGGAACGCCGGCCTCCTCGACGAGCAGCGTAACCCACTCGTCGGTCGTCAGTTCGCGAAAGGTCGCCTCGAGTTCGTCCTCGAGGTCGGCCATGTGTTCGACGCGATCCGCGTTGGTCGCGAAGCGATCGTCGTCGACGAGTTCCGGACGGTCGATCGCCCGGCAGAGACGCTTCCAGAGCCGCTGGTTGAGACAGGCGACGTTAATGTGTCCGTCGGCGGTTTCGAACGTCTGGTACGGCGCGAGAACGGGATCTTTCGTCCCCATCCGCGAGGGGGACTCGTCGGCGAAGACCTTCCCGGCCTGTTTGGTGAGCCACGGGAGTACCGCGTCGAGCATCCCGAGATCGATGTACTCTCCCTCGCCGACTCGTTCCCGCCGGTAGAGCGCGTTCGAGATACCGAACGCAGCCCACATCGCCGTAATGAGGTCCGTCATCGGGAGCCCGACTTTCACCGGTTCTCCACCCTCCTCCCCCGTGACGCTCATGATACCACTCATTCCCTGGATCATCAGGTCGTACCCCGGCCGTTCCCGCCAGGGACCGGTCTGCCCGAACGCCGAGATCGCACAGTAGACGATATCGTCGTTGTACGAGCGGATCGTCTCCTCGTCGACGTCGAGGCGTTCCGCCGTCCCCGGCCGGTAGTTCTGCAGGAAGACGTCGGCCTCGCCGACGAGCTCGTAGAGCGCGTCCCGTCCGGCGTCGGTCTTGAGATCGAGTTCGACGCTTTTCTTTCCGTAGTTTACCGTCCAGAAATACGGCGATTCGCCGTCGATAAACGGCGGACCGGAGTGACGGTTGTCGTCACCTGCATCCGGACGTTCGACCTTGATTACCTCTGCCCCCTGATTGGCCAGCATCAACGAGCAGAAGCCGCCGGTAACGAACGTCGTCAGATCGACGACTCTCACGCCCTCGAGAATGCGATCGCCGGGAGTCATGGGTAACCATGACAATGTCGAGTATCCACCAAAAACGTTCCTATCGTTCGCGGACGGTGGTACACCCGCGTCCGTCGTCGCTCGGTCCGCCTCTCGCCACTCGCTTCCCGTCACTCGAACGTGAGCGCCCCGTCTTCTCGTCACTCGAGTGCCGTCGTCGGAACGACTGCCACCCGTTCGCCGGCGGTCAGGTCGTCCGTCGTCGTGACGAACCCGTCTGCGGTGGCTGCTCGCGTACTCGAGGAGAGAACGCTCGGGTCGAAGGTCGTCTCGTACACCGCGAGCGGGGAGTCGGCGTGGCCGAGCGGGACCGCGTCGTCGCCGTCCAGCACGACGGGGACGACATACTCGAATCCCGCCGGGCCGAGTCCGACGTCGTGGGTCAGTGTCCGCTCGAGGGACGGCGTCGCCGCCTCGCCCGTGAAGAGCGCTCGAGCGACGAACGCGGCGCTGACGTAGGCCCCGATCGGTTTCCCGGGGATGGCGACGGCGAGGGCGTCGTGGTCGGACGATCGTGCGAGGGCGATCGGTTTTCCGGGCCGGATGCGGACCCGGTGAAAGGCGACCTCGCCGAGGGACGCCAGCGCGTCGAGGACGTAGTCTTTCTTCCCGACGCTGGTGCCGCCGGTGGTGACGACCACGTCGTGGCGCTCGGCGAGTTCGTCGACCCGCCGCTCGACCTGCCCGCCCTCGTCGGGGACTGACCCCTCGTAGCTGGGGTCGTGTCCCCACGACCGGAGCAGATTACAGAGCATCGGCGAGTCGAGGTCGGTGTGGAGTCCCTCGTGTATCTCCGTTCCGGTCGCGAGGACGCCGACCGAGAACGGCTCGTAGCACTCGACCTCTTCGCGCCCGAGGTCCCGAAGCAGGATCGCGTCGAGCGCCGAGAGTCGATCGCCGACCGCGTACAACCGGTCGCCCGCGGTGACGTTCGATCCGCGCTCGTAGACGTAGGTGCCGACTTCGAGGTCCGGATGCTCCAGTCGCGATCCCTCGACGACCGCGTCCTCCCGTTTGACGACGGTATCGACTCGCTCCGGCAGCGGCGCTCCCGTGGCGATCCGGACGGCGGTACCCGGCTCGAGGGCCGGCGGGGTTGCTTCGGGAAAGATCTCGTCGTCGACGATCTCGAACGGGCCGTCGTCGGCCGCGGCGAACGCGTAGCCGTCCATCGTGGCGTGGTCGCCGGCAGGCTGGTCGGTCTCGGCGACGATATCTTCGGCGACGACCCGCCCGTCGATCCGATCGACGGCGACCGTCGTCGTCCGGTGGCGCTCGAGAAACGAGCGGCGGTGAGCGAGCGTCCGATCGACGGCGTCCGTACGCGAGAGCAGGTCGTCGTGGTCGGCCATGATCGCGTTTCGACGTGGATCGAAAAAGCGCTTGTGACACTCACCCGTCCGCGTCGGCCGGACCCTGTTCGTCCCGGACCGCGTCGATGGCCGGCTCGAGTTCGGTGTAGAGGCCGTCGACGTCTTCGGGGAAGACTTCGACGGGTTTGGCCTGGCTGTGGGTGTGGATCCGAACGCGGTCGCGGTGACGGTAGGTGCGATAGAGACTCCAGAGCCCGGCCGCGGCGAAACCGGTCCCGACGAAGGCGTTCGCCGGGATCGAGTAGACGCCGAACCCGGCGAGCGAGAGGCTCATGATGGCGAGAAACCAGTTGAACGATTCGTGGCTGACCTCGCTGACGTTCGCGTACGGTACGCTCGTGGTCCCGTCGGCTCTGCGGACGAGGACGCGGCGGCCGGTGACAGCGATTTCGCCGCCGGGACGGAGCTTACCACGGTAGCGGAGTCGTTCGCCGCGATCGATGTCGAGGCCGTCTCGGCTCGGCATTACCGTCAGTGAGCGAGCGCTCGTAATCAAGCTTTCCCCCACGTCGGTGAAAATACGAGTCGAATCGGAGACGCGCCGATCCGCCCGCCGTTAGTCGGCTCGGTCGACCGGTCTCGGTTCGTCTCCCGAGCGCATCTCCTCGAAGAAGGTGACGAACTCCTCGTCGTCCTCGGCGAGTTGCTCCCACTGCGTGAGCCCGCGCTCGTCTTTCGTACCGCGGATCGTGTTGTCGAGCACGAAGGCGACGATCCCGCCGACGGCCATCGTGGTCGAACCGATGACGAATATCGTGTCGGCGACGAGTTGTTGCCCGAGGACCGGGCCGACTACCGCGGCACCCGAGGCGATCTCCCGGAACTCCTCGGCGCCGCCGACGTTCGCCATGTACTCCGGCACCGCCAGACCGAGGAAGAGCGCGATACCGATGATGAAGACGTTCCGCGATGCGTCGAGATCGACGTACTTGAGGTTCGACAGTCCGACTGCGGCGATCTGTCCGAACATCGCGATGTACAGCGCGCCGACGATCGGCGACGGAATCGTCGTGATCAACGCGCCGAAGTAACCGACGAACCCGACGATCAACATCACGATCGCGCCGATCTGGACGACGTACCGGGATGCGACGCCGGTGATCCCGATCGCACCGATGTTCTCGCCGTAGGAGGTTGACCCGTTTCCAGTTCCCATGATGCCGGCGATGACGTTGCCGACTCCTTCCATCCCGATGCCGTGGTTGATGCGCTTCTCGCTGGGCGCACCGACGCCGGCGATCCGGGCGACCGCGTAGTAGTCACCCATACTCTCGATCATCGACGCGACGACGCCGGCGAAAATCCCCACGGTGAAAGCGAGGGTGAGCCGCGGCATACCCCATTGCAACGGCGTGATTACCTGAATCGCAGACGCCTCGGCGACGGCCCCCGTGTCGACGTATCCGACCGTTTCCGGACCGTAGGCGCCGGTCACGGAGAGCACTGCGGCGAGGACCCAGGCGGCGACGATGCCAAGCAGCACCGGGAATAGCTTCGCGTAACGGCTGTACTGGTCGAGATACTGGGAGAACAGCACGATCAGGAACAGGGTCAGTCCCAGCAGCCACCAGTTCTGGTCCGGCCTCGTCACGTCTTCGACGCCGATCAACGAGAGACCGATCAGGACGATCACCGGCGCGATCACGACCGGCGAGAGGTAGTACTTGAGTTTTCCCAGGGCCCCGATGTAGCCGAGCAGGACCTGAACCACTGCGGCCGCGATGATCGCTCCCTGTAACTCGAGTAGCGTTACTTGCCAGCCGACCCCCTGTGCGCCGAGCGCGCCGATGACGGCGAGGGCGGGCGCGAGGAGCGCGAACGTTCCGCCCTGAACGATCGGGTAGCGGTTTCCGACCGTCGTCTGTAATAGCGTCGCGATACCCGAGACGACGAAGAACGTCCCGACGAGGCGGGCCGTTTCCGCCGCGGGCATCTCCATCGCCCCGGCGAGGATCAACGGGATCGCGACCGTCGCCCCGATCATCGTCAGGTAGTGCTGTACGCCGAGGAAGATCGACTCACCGAGCGGTGGCTTGTCTTCGATGCCGTACTCGACGAACGACGCTTCCTCTCGCGAGACTGAACCCCCATCCGTTCGTCCCTGATCCGTGTTGTCGTTTTCACCCGTCATAGTGATCGATCCCGGTTGCACACCGAGCATGCTGTACGAGAACCTGTCTCGGACTCGCACAGATATGCGACAACAAACCGAGGGTAACATTATAAAAGTACCGCTGCTGCCGGTCGTAACCGGAGACGGGCCGCCGGAACGGACGAGCGACGACCCGCTCCCGAAGCGGGAGTTAACTTATTACATGATGCCTGTCTCTGTTTGGATGATGGTTTCAGATCCGGAGTACGCGGTCCACGCCGAGTTGAACGTGATGGTCGAGACCCGCGACGGGACCCGGCTCGCGACCGACGTCTACCGTCCGGCCGACCCCGACACCGGGGAGCCGATCGAGGAGCCCGAACCCGCGCTGCTCGACCGGACGCCCTACGGCAAGCGCGGCCGCATGGAACGACACGGCGAGTGGTACGCCGAACGCGGCTACGTCGTCGCGATCCAGGACTGTCGCGGTCGCTTCGACAGCGAGGGCGACTACTACATCTTCGTCGACGAACCGGAGGACGGCTACGACACCGTCGAGTGGCTCGCCGACCGGGACTACTGTGACGGCCAGGTCGGAACGATCGGCACCTCCTACGGCGCGTGGGTCCAGAACGCGCTCGCGACACAGGATCCTCCCTCCCTCGAGGCGATGTTCGTCAACCAGGGCGCGGCCGACGGTCGAAAGGCGACGTTCCGACACAACGGCGCCTTCGAACTGCGCTGGCTCTGCTGGGCGCTCACGCTCGGCGGGGGCTTCGCACAGCGCGCTCTCGAGGACCCCGACGTCCAGCAACGCCTGGCGAACGTCGACGTCCGGGACGTCCTCGAGAACGGCCCCGTCCAGCCGGGCCAGTCGCCGCTGCGGCACATTCCCGACTACGAGGAGTGGGCGTTTGACATCATGACCCAGGGGAGCGCGAGCGACGAACTCTGGCAGGAACCCGGGCTCAACTTCGAGGCCTACTACGACCGGTCGGCGGACGTCCCGACGGTCTACGCCGGCGCGTGGTACGACTCCTACACGAAGGCAACCTGCGATAACTTCGAGGCGCTCGCGGAGCGGAAGGACAGCGACCACTACCTCCTGATGGGGCCGTGGACCCACGGCTGGAACTCCTATCCGCTCCCGTCCTGGAACAAGTCCTACTCGGGCGAACTCGAGTTCGGCCAGGCCTGCCTGCGGGACTATCAGGAGACGCGCCTGCGCTTTTTCGACCACTACCTCAAGGGGAAGGACACGTGGGCGGACCAGCCGACGGTCCAGTACTTTCAGATGGGGACCGGCGACGGCTCACAGACCCGTAACGGACGGCTCTTCCACGGCGGCGAGTGGCGTGACGCCGACGAGTGGCCGCTCCCTGACACCGAGTTCCGGACGTACTACGCCCACGAGGGCGGCCGGCTCTCGACGGACGAGCCGACCGCCGAGGACGCCGCGACGAGCTACGAGTTCGACCCGCGCGATCCCGTCCCGACCGTCGGCGGCAACTGTTCGTCGTACATCACCTACGAACAGCGCGAAGAGAACCTCATCGAGTACCCCCTCTCCGAGCGCAAACTGCAGGACATTACCGGCCGCGGCGGCTTCGATCAGCGCACCCGGCCCGACACGCTCGGCGCGGAGCCGCCGTACGGCCCGCTCGAGGAGCGCAACGACGTGCTCGTCTATCGGACGCCGCCGCTCGACCGGGACCTCGAGATCGCGGGCCCGGTCCGGGTGCGCGTCTACGGCTCGACCGACGGGCCGGACACCGACTTCACGGCGAAGCTGATCGACGAACACCCGCCCAGCGAGGAGTTCCCCGACGGCTTCGCGGTGAATCTCTGTGATTCGATCTGTCGCGGCCGGTACCGCGGCTACCGCGACGAGCCGGACCTTCTCGAGCCCGGCGCAGTCTACGAGTTCGAGATGGAGCCGTATCCGACGGCGAACGTCTTCAAGGAGGGCCACCGCCTCCGACTCGACATCTCCTCGTCGAACTACCCGCGGTACGACGTGAATCACAACACCGGGGGTCCGCTCTACGGCGACCGCGAGTACCGAGTGGCGACGAACACGGTCCACCACGACGCCGAGTACTCGACGCATATCGAACTGCCGGTCCAGCCGCACTGACGACCCGAGACCTCCGCGTTCGATCGTTCTCCTCGCGACCATCTCTACCGTAATTCTCGGGCCGGATGAGCGTTCACGGCTCACTAGATGTCGAGCAAGTGCTATTCCCCTCCCGATCGTACACGTGAGTCTGCCGGAACGGATTCTGGTCCCAGTCGACGGTTCGGAGCGATCGACGGACGCACTCGAGTACGCGGCCGAGACGTTCCCCGACGCGGAGATCACGGCGTTTCACGTCGTCGAGGCGGGACGCGGCGACATCGGGACGTTCTCCGGAATGACCGGAGACCTGCCCGACGACGCGCCGGAGCTGGAGCGATCCGATGAGATCCTCGAGTCGGCCCGCGAGCGCGGACGCAATCACGACGTCGATATCGAGACCGAGCGTGGTCGCGTCCGACCCGATCGACTGATCGTCGCGCGCGCCGAGGAAGACGAGTTCGACATGGTCGCTATCGGGAGCCACGGTCGGGAAGGCGTTGCGCGAGTGCTACTCGGAAGTGTCGCAGAGAAGGTCACACGGCGGTCGCCGATTCCGGTTCTCGTGGTCCGGTGACCGCTCGCTGGATTGCGTTCGATCGTCGGTCGAGTCGTTACTTGAACGCGACGCAGCGACTGACGCTGGATTCACCGCCGCGGAACCGCCACGGGAAGGTGCCGATCTGGACGCGTTCGTTCAGCAGTTCTTCGGGGACCCGTGCGTTTTCGACGTGGATGATCCCTTCGGGGAACAGTTCGGTGTGCATGAGCTGGTACCCCTCCGGCGGGAAGATCTCGTCGAGATCGTCGACGTCGAGTTCGTCGACCGCTTCGTCGGCGAGTTCGGGACGGACGTCTCGAATCACGGTGTTCATCGGGTGATCGGCGCTGCCGCAGTCCAGCAGCAGGTAGTTCAGATTCATCTCCTTGCACCACTCGGCGAACTCCGCGTTCGGGCCGGGGTGCTTGCAGAAGTAGCGGTGAGGATCTGCGTCCTCTTTGTACCAGGCGTAGTCCTGGTAGCCGGTGTGGATAAAGAGGATGTCGCCTTCGCGGACGTCACAGACGTCCTCGATCATCTCGCTCGTGTAGACGTCGTAGTCGCCGACTTCGTCGGAGATGTCCGCGACGACGGCGTCGCCGACGAGTTCGTCGAGTCCCACCTGTTCGATATCTCGGCCGCTGGCGACGAAGTGTTTCTCGCCGTCCAGGTGGGTCCCGGTGTGGTTCATGAATTCGATCTTCTGACCGTTGACTTTCTCCGTGTCCAGGCTCTTCTCGTACCAGACTTTCGGATTATCGTAGGTCGGCCAGGCCGGCGTATCCTGCGACCAGGGCTGTGTCAGGTCGTACATCTCGTAGCCGTCGAGCATGACCGGTACATCCCCGGGGCCGTACTTAAAATTACGTGAATAGGATACGACACTCGCGGTTGAAGGTCACCAGATGTGACCTCCGGCCGGTAGCAGGTTCGAACTCCCGGCCGGTTCGCAGTATCTCGCGCCTGATCGTTACCTCCGCAAGTGAATAGATACACATCCCCATGCCAACACCCAACAACACTTATTAGTGGGGTTCGAGAAATGGTATGATATCCGTGTGACCGACCCATGACCACTCGTATCACTACTCAGCGTCGCATCGACAGCAACCGATGGCCGTCAGCGGGGTGGCGGCCGGCCCGCTCGAGCGATCGACTCCCGAAACCATGAAGCCGGCGCCGTTTACCCATCACCGGCCCGAGACGGTCCCGGAGGTTCTCGAACTGCTCGAGGAACTCGAGGACGCCGAACTCCTCGCGGGGAACCAGTCGCTGGGCATCGTGATGGCGAACCGGCTCGCGACGCCCGATCACCTCGTCGACCTCAACGGCGTCGACGACCTCGCCGGCGTCGAAGTAACCGACGACGAGGTCCGGATCGGCGCGATGACGACCCACCGAACGCTCGAGCGATCTGATCGGCTCGCCGAGCGGTTGCCGATGCTTCCCGAGGCCGCCGAACAGATCGCCGGCCCCTCGGTGCGCAATCAGGGGACGATCGGCGGCAGCATCGGCGAGGCCGATCCGGCGGGAAACTACCCGACGGCACTGCTCGCGCTCGGCGGCTCGTTGACGCTGCGCTCCCTCGAGGAGACGCGGACGGTTCCCGTGAGCGACTACTTCATCGCGTACATGTTCACCGACCTGCGCGAGGGGGAGCTCATCGAGAGCGTCTCGGTACCGACGGACCCGTTTCCGCCGGAGCGGACCGGAATGACCTTCCTCGAACTCAAGCCGGCGGCACAGACCTGGCCGACCGTCAGCGCGGCGACGTCCGTTCGCGTCGCCGAGCCGGGTGCCGACGAGCCGGTCGTCGAAGACGTGCGAATCGCGCTCGCGAACGCGGCCGACGTGCCGCTGCGGGTCGAGGACGCGGAGTCGATCGTCGAGGGTGAACCGCTCTCGGCGGATACGCTCGAGGAGGTCGCGGCGACCGTCACCGATGCGGTCGATCCCGAAGGGGAGATGCACGCGGACCGAGAGTACAAGGAGGAAGTGGCCGGCGAGTACGCCAAACGCTCGCTCGAAACGTCGTACGAACGCGCTCGCACCGATCAATGTTAGAATTCACCGGCGAAAACGAGATGGAACAGTCGAGAGAAGAACTGTGGGACTACTTCACGGACACCGACGTCCTCGCGGAGTGTGCGCCCGGCTGCAAGGAGATGACGCTCGAGTCGTCCTACGAGATCGACGCCGTCATGGCCGTCGGCGTCGGCAGCGTCAAACCCGAGTTCGACGTCGACGTCGTCGTCACCCGGGCCGACTACCCCGAGGCGCTCGAAATGAAAGCGGTCGGCCACGCGCCGCGAAACGAGTTCGAGACCACCGCCGAGATGAATCTCGTAGAGAACGAGGACGGCGGAACGACCGTCGAGTGGTCGGCGACGGCCGACGTCTCGGGGACGATTGCGAGCCTCGGCGGCCGCGCGTTGAAGAGCGTAACGAACCGACTGGTCGGGAAGTTCTTCTCCTGTATGCAGGAGAAAGCCGAGGAAGGCGTCGAGGCCGAGTCCGAACTCGAGGCCGCTCCCGCTGACGAAGACGTGGCTCTCGAATCCGACGAAGACGTCGCGCTCGAGTCGGACGACTGACGGACTGCGCTTCTTCGATACCGTAGGAAGGTGGGGGCACAGCCGTGACCGTTGCTACTGCTCGCGATCGCGAATCTTCTTCCGCAGGTGGTCCGGCGCGACGGGGATCCGGTCTGCGGGCTCATCGAGCCCGAGCGGCTCCAGCGCGGCGTTGATCGAGGTGGCGATGCTGGCGGGTGCGTCGATCATGCCGCCCTCACCGACGCCTTTCGCGCCGGTTTCGGTGAACGGAGACGGCGTCTCCGTGTGCTCCATCTCGATCTTCGGCACGTTCTCGATCGAGGGGAGCAGGTAGTCGAACAGCGTGATCGCCTGGGGCTGGCCGTTCGCCTCGTAGCCGAACTCCTCGAGCAGGGCAGCGCCGACTCCCTGGGCGATCCCGCCGTGGGCCTGCCCTTCGACGATCATCGGGTTGAGCATCGTCCCGCAGTCCCGAACGGTGTGGAACGTGAGGATCTCGACCTCGCCGGTCTCGACGTCCACCTCGACGATCGGCGCGTTCGAACCGAAGGCGGCGGTCGGGTACACCGGCAGCTTCCCGGTGAGGGCCTCGTCGAACTCCTCGAGTTCGGTCGCCGGGTGGTCGTAGTCGTAGCTCGCGCGGGTGCGGCGCTCGTCGCCGTCCGCGTCGATGGCGGCGAGTTCGGCCAGCGAGAGCGAGTCGTCGCCGTCGATCAGCTCGACGCTCCCGTCCTGGTAGGAGACATCGTCGGTCGAGACGCTCCAGTGGTCGGCCGCGAGTTCCTCGAGGTTCCGGACGAGTTCCTCCGCCACGCCGACGGTCGCGCCCGAGAGCATGACGGCCATCCGGGAGGCCGCGCTCCCGTACTCGGTCGGCGCGTCGACGCTGTCGAGGTAGCCGACCTCGATGTCGCTCGGCAGCACCTCGAGTTCGTCCGCGAGCAACTGCGAGACGAGCGTCTGGTGGCCCTGGCCGGAGGAGTCGGTCGCGAGAAAGGCCCGAACCGTTCCGTCCTCGCTGATCTCGGCGCGGAGGTGTTCCGGGAGTTCCTCGACCTCCTCGCGGGAGCGCTCCTCGAGCGCATCGCGGTTGGACCGCTGTCGGTCGGTCCAGTCGGAGCCGCTGACGCCGGGTTCGATGATGACGCTCGGCTGGACGCCGCGGTACTTGCCCTCCTCGCGTTTCGCCGCCACGACCTCCGGATCGAGGAGGCCGCCGTCCCGTTCGTCCTCGACGATCTCCTGGATGCGATCGAGAGTCGCGGGATAGTCTCCCGAGTCGTAGATGTTCTTCGACGGCAGCGTGTACGGCATCTGTTCGGGACGGATCAGGTTCCGCCGGCGGAACTCGGTGGGGTCCGTGCCGATCTCGCGGGCCGCCTCGTCGACGATCATCTCGAGCGCGTAGATGTGAGGGTCGACGCCGAACCCGCGGTAGGCGGTCTGGGAGGTCTTGTTCGTCAACACGAGGTCGTACTCGTAGCTGACGTCCTCGATCTCGTAGGAGTTCGTGAGCACCGACAGCGGCTTCAGCACCTGATTGATCGGATACCGGGGGAAGGCGCCGAAGTCGTCGACGAACCAGACGTCGAGTCCCCGCATCGTACCGTCGTCGTCGACGGCCAGCCGGACCTCGTACTCGCGGTCGGAGGAGTGCATGTCGCCGCCCTGCAGGTTCTCGAGGCGGTCCTCCTCGAATTTGACCGGACGCTCGAGTTGCTGGCTCGCCATCGCGGCCAGACAGCAGTAGCGGTGGATCGCGATCTTCGTCCCGTAGCTGCCGCCGACGTCGGCCGGCACGTTCACCCGCACGTCGTCGGCGTCGTAGCCGAGCGTCTCGTAGATCGTCTCGTCGACGAGCGTGTGCAGCTGGATGTTACAGTCGATGTCGAAGGAGTCGGCCTCGTCGTCGTACTGGGCGACGACGCCCGCCGTCTCGAGGGGGACGCCCGAGATACGACCCCACGAGTACTCGCCCTCGACGACGCGGTCGGCGTCGTCGAAGGCCGCGTCGGGGTCGCCGAACTCGATGTGCTCGTGGTCGACGACGTTCGTCCCGATCGACTCGTGGACGACCACCTCGTCCTCGCGGGCTTTCATCCCGTCGGCGACGGCCTCGAGGGTATCGTAGTCGACGTCGACGAGGTCGGCGACGTCCTCGGCCGCGTAGCGACTCGAGGCGACGACGAGCGCGACGGGTTCGCCGACGAACCGGGCCTTCTCGTCGGCCAGCGACCACTCGGGAAGTTCGACGGCTTCGCCGGTCCCCCCGATCTTGACCCGGCCGACGCCGGTCGGCATCGGATTGTAGTCGGCTTTGAGGTCCTCGGCGGTGAGCACCAGTTCGCAGTCGGGGTGGGCCTCGGCTTCGCTCGTGTCGATGTCGACGATCTCGGCGTGGGCGTGCATGCTGCGCACGAGCGCCATGTGCAGGCAGTTTTCCGGCGTGATGTCGTGGACGTACTCGGCCTCCCCGGTCAGGATGCGGTGATCCTCGACTCGAGGGAGCCCCTGCCCGGTGAACGACTCTGACTCCGACTCGACCTCGGCGTCGGCCTCTGCGGGCTGCGAGCTGGACATGGTCAGTCCTCCATCGCTTCCGCCGCGCGTTCGACGGCCTCGTAGATGTTCTGGTAGCCGGTACAGCGACAGATGTTGTCGGCCAGCCCGGTCTCGATCTCCTCGCGGGAGGGATCCGGGTTCTCCTCTAAGAGCTCCTTGGTCGCCATGACGAACCCGCTGGTGCAGAACCCACACTGCAACGCATGCGTTTCGTGGAACGCCTCCTGGATCGGGTGCAGGGTGCCGTCCTCGCTCGCGAGCCCTTCGACGGTCTCGATCTCTGCCCCGTCGGCTTGCACTGCGTACGAGAGACAGCTCTTTACCGTCCGTCCGCCCTGCTGGACGGTACAGGCGCCACAGACGCCGTGTTCGCACCCGACGCGAACGCCGTGGAGATCGCATTCGTACCGGAGAAAATCCGAGAGCTTGAGCCGCGGTTCGACTTCGGCTGTCACCGCTTCACCGTTGACCGTCACGGTGATCTCTTCGGTAACGTGGCCGTCGATTCCGTCTGTGCTATCTGTACTCATGGGGATAGTTACTACAACCCGCGACCGAGGCATAAACGTTGTGCCGCGCTGGATCGCGGTCTCCGACCGCATCGTGGGTACCGGGATCACGGGTTTCCCGGCCGGGGTACACTCAAGTAGGATGGGAAGTATCTACGACTATGGTCGAATCGACCGCAGACCTTCGCGTGACCGACGCTCGAGTGGTCACGCCGAACGGAACGATCAGCGGCGGTGTTGCAGCGAACGACGGCGTCATCGTCGGCGTCGGCAGCGAAACGAACCTTCCCCCGGCAGACCGGGAGATCGACGCGGCGGGGAATTACCTCGTTCCCGGGTTTATCGACCCGCACGTCCACTGGGGACTCTCCCGGTACGAGTTCGAGTACCACGAGGGACTCGAGCACGACTTCGAGACCGAGACCCGCGGCGCCGTCCACGGCGGCGTCACGTCCGTCGTCAACTTCCTCCTGCAGAAGGAGCCGTACCTGCCGGACATGGACTTCTTCAGGCGAGCAGGTGAGGAGAACTCCTACGTCGACTTCGCGTACCACGCGATCGTCCACCAGGACCACCACGTCGAGGAGATCGAGGGGCTCGCCGAGGCGGGGATCCGATCGTACAAGATCTTCTTCAACTGGTACAAACACGCCTCGCCCGAACTCGGGATCGACCACTCCGACGCCGGACAGGTGTACCGGGTGCTCGACACCGTCTCGGAGATCCCCGACGGCGTCGTGATGTTCCACGCCGAGAACGAGGATCTCGCGATCGAACGCCGGGAGGAGCTCAGAGCCGAGGGACGCAACGACCTCGAGGCCTGGAGCGAGGCCTCGCCGAACGTCGCCGAGGCGATGCAGATCGAACAGATCGGCCGCCTCACCGAGTACACCGACTCGCGGGCGTACATCGTCCACATGAGCACCGGCGAGGGCGTCGACGTCTGCGAACGGTTCCAGGAGCAAGGGGTCAACCTCCACGCCGAGACGCTTCCCGCGTTCCTCGCTCACACGTACGAGCAGGACGATCTCGGCGTCTGGGGGAAGATCTCTCCGCCGCTTCGGGGCGAGGAGAGTCGAAAACGCCTCTGGGAGGGGCTGCGGACCGGCGTCGTCGATACCGTCGGCACCGACCACTGTCCCCACAAGATCGAGTTCAAGGAGAAAGAGGAGGGAAAACACGGCGATATCTGGGATGCCATTCCCGGCGACAACAACGGTATCGAGTACTTCCTGCCCGTGATGATGCACGAGGGCGTGAACAAGAACCGCATCAGTATGGAGCGCCTCGTCGAGGTCTGCTCGACGAACAACGCCAAGCGGTTCGGCCTCTACCCGCGCAAGGGCGCCATCGCCGAGGGATCGGACGCCGACATGGTCATCGTCGACCTCGAGAAGAGCGCGGTCGTCGACGACGACTTCTACCACACGATGGAGCCACGCTACTCGACGTTCCACGGCGAAGAGCTCCAGGGGCTGCCCACGCACACCATCGTCGGCGGTGAGGTCGTCGTCGAGGACGGCGAACTGCTCGCCGACCCCGGCGGCCGAAACTACCTGCCCCGCGGCCCGGAGGGCGTCGACCTGGCGTGACCATGGGTGAACTGGTCGGCATCGTGATCGCGGCCGGTCGAGGCACTCGGTTCGAGGGCGGGAACAAACTGCTCGCGACCGTCGACGGGGAGCCGATCGTCAGCCGCGCCGCCCGCTCGCTGAACGTCGCTGCCGTCGATCACGCGGTCGCGATCCTCGGCCACGACGCCGACGCCGTCCGCGACGTCGTCGCGGCGAACGTCGACGAAACGACGTACAATCCAGCGTACGCACGGGGACAGAGCCGATCGGTTCGGCTGGGGGCACGCGCAGCGAGCGAACGGGACGCTGAGGCGGTCATCTTCCTTCCGGGCGATATGCCCTGCGTCGACGAAACGACGGTCGAACGCCTCGTCGCGGCCTACCGGGACGGCCACAACGAGGTCGTCGTTCCGACGTACGACGGCCAGCGCGGAAATCCCGTCCTCTTCGACGCGGCGCAGTTCGACGCGTTACAGGAGTTGACGGGCGACACCGGCGGCAGAGCGGTACTCGAGACCGCGGACGTCCGCCGCGTCGCCGTCGACGATCCGGGCGTTCGAATCGACGTCGACACCGTCAGGGATCGAGAGCGGCTTCGTCAGTCGGACTGTTCCGGTTGACGAGCGTGAATCGACCCCTTTCGATCGCGGAGTCGGCCTCCTTCCCGTCCGTTGCTCACCGCGAGTGCCTCCGAAACGATGCTCAGCGCGATCTCGATCGGTTCGCCGCCGCCGAGGTCGAGTCCGACGGGCGATGCGATCCGTTCGCGGTCGGCCGCCGATAGCGAGATTCCCTCGTCCGCGAGGTCCTCGCGCAGTCGCTCGAAGCGCTCGCGAGGTCCCATGAGTCCGATAAACGGCGCGTCGCTCTCGAACAGCGATTCGAGGGCGAGCCTGTCGTCCAGGAAGTTGTGGGACATGACGACGACGTAACTCCGCCCGTCGACCAGTTCGTCGAGTTCGGTGGGGTGCGTCGCGACGACGCGGTCGGCGCGCGGAAACGCCGACTCGTCGGCCTGTCCGCCGCGGGCGGTCGCGACCGTGACCTCGAAGCCGGCGTCCCGAGCGAGCCGCGTCACCGGCCGCACGTCGGGCTGTCCGCCGAATATCAGTAGCCGGTCGGCCGGTTCGATACCGTCGATAAACAGCGATAGCTCTCCCGCTTCGGTCGACACGGTCCGTCCGGTCCATCGACCGTCACCCGCTCGAGCACGCGCGTCGTCGCGGACCTGCTCGAGAACCGATTCGGGAATCGCTGGCCGATCGTTGGACTCCGTCGACGTCCCGTCTCGAGACACTACCGCGCGTGCGCCGACCGGGACCGACTCGGTTCCGTCGACGACGGTGACGAGCGCGATGGGGTCTCCCTCGGCGTACGCGTCGACCGGCTTCCGCCACGCATCGTCTGCGGGTTCGACGAGGACGTCGACGATCCCCTCGCATCCGAGGCCGAGCCCCCACCCGTCCTCGTCGTCGGTGAGATCGAACGTGACCACGTCGGGCGCTCCGTCCGCGATGACGTCGCGAGCTACCGTCTGCAGCGGTCCCTCGAGACAGCCGGCCGTGATCCCGCCGTAGGTCGATCCGTCGGCACCGAGTAGCATCTTCGCACCCGGACGGCGGTACGCCGATCCGTCGACGTTGACGACCGTGGCGACCGCACGATTCGACTCTCGAGTGATCGTCTCCTCGAGAAGTTCGAAAATCTCGAGGGTGGTAACACCCCAGGGGTCCGCGGGTTCGGTATCGGTCATGCGTGAACAATTAGCACCGGCGAGTATATTCGTTGCCCTCACGAACTGTTCCACGACGTGGAACGCGGAAGGGAATCGAAGCTGGCCGTCCGTTCACCGTATCCGACAAGAACGGGAGAACGTCGCATAGATGCGCCCGAACATCGGTGTATTTTAACGTTGACGGCAGTAATCCCGTACTAGTACCGGTCGTCTCTCCTCTCTCGACGTTCGTTCTACACTGCTGAACATTTATGCTGCTCCAGTCTCTACGTCATTCCGTGACAATGACGGGTGAAAACGGAATCCAGGCGGTCGATCGTGCGTTCGATATCGTGGAATCGGTAACCGAACTGAACGGAGCGGGCGTCTCAGAACTCGCCAGGCACGTCGGATTGCCCAAAAGCACCGTTCACAATCACCTGAACACCCTCGAGCGGGCGGAGTACGTGGTCCGCGAGGACGGAGAGTATCGAACAGGATTGAAGTTTCTGCGGATCAGCGAGAGCGCACGACACCAACACGACCTCTACCAGGTCGCCCGGCCGGAAGTCGATCAGGTCGTGGACAAAACCGGAGAGATTTCGGCCCTCATGACGGAAGAACACGGTCGAGGCGTCTTCATCTATCGGAATCGCGGCTCCGAGGCCGCTCGTATCGACACCTGCGTCGGCGATCGGGTTCCGATCCACTGTACGGCGCTCGGAAAGGCTATTCTGGCGTTTCTCCCCGAGCAGCGGCGTCGGGAGATCGTCGACCGCCACGGACTCCCCGCGGTGAATCATAACACGATCACGGACCGAGACGCGCTCACCCAGGAACTCGAGACGATCCGCGAAGAGCAGATCGCGTACGACGACGAAGAGCGACTGAAGGGGTTGCGAAGCGTTGCTGCGCCGATTCTCGACGGATCAGACTCGGTGATCGGTTCTATCAGTATCGCCGGACCGACACACCGAATGCAGGGCGATCGGTTCCGAACGGAACTTCCCGAGATCGTCCTCGGGACGGCGAACGTCATCGAACTCAACCTTCAGCACTCTTAGGTGTTCTACATCGTGGAACGAAAGTCGATTGGAGGGAAGCGCCCACCGATAGGAGCGCAACCCGCGGCACGCATCTTGATCACGGCACTGACCGACGCTCGGATACTCGACTCGATATTACAATTGTACTTTCGTAAATAGCTGCGCGAACGAAAGTGTCGGTATCAGTAGAAAGAGAGCGATGGCGCTCGTCGTCAGTTTTGAACGGTCGAACGACGAACGTCCGTCGGTCGTGTACGGTTCGTAGCATTATGCCGAGCGGCGAAGAGGTAGAGCCACGATTCTGCGGTGACTGGTCTCGCGTAGCTGAAATAGTTTGGAAACGATGAGGATCGATATTTTACCACTCCGAAAATACGTTTTAATAGCGCTCCGAGTTCTCCGTTTCTCGTCTCGAAATCCGAGTCCTCGTCGATCGAGTGCTGTCTGAAGCTGTCTCGCTCCGTCACCGAGAAACGCGGTGTCGGAGAGCTCTCATTTCTCGGCTGATCTCTGCAAGAAAATTTCTGTGAAGGGGTCGTAGTCGCCGAAAGAAGCCGTGGATGAAGCAGCTCTGTTCGTTTCAGGATCGACTGCAGCGCACAGCCAGTACTGCCGGCCGTCGATTCGAGTTACAGTCTCGTCGAGCGCGCCGTGATTCACGAGGCCTCGTTAGAAGGCTGTAGATGACATTTTCGAACTCAGTTGTGGACTGCTTTTCGTAACCTCTCGATCGATCATATCTGATCTTAGAACTGAATCTGAATCCGATAGCTCGACGGATTGGTGTTGAATATCTCCCTCCCTCAGGTCGTCTCTTGAATCGAATCGTCCGCTTATTAGGTCTCGAACGGCTGTCTATTGCGAACACGGCGCGGCGTTAGCACGGCTCAGACGGACAGTCTGCTACGAGGATCACGTCTACTCCGTTCCGCCTTCGAGCAGACGGGACGAGTAGCCGAAATAGTAATTCACTTCGCACCGTCTGTTCGACGGCTGCCCCTGGAACTCCGTGACCGATCCTCTGTTTTGGCGAAACAGGTACTATTGTTCCTTATCTACCTATCCCACCTATTGAATCTAATCCACCTATTACATATCGAGTGTCGGAGATAGACCGCGTCTGTTCCAGGCTTTCAGCGATATTTAGTGAGAAATAGGTGGCTATTGTAGATGGACAACCACACATCAGAGGCGATTACGCAGAGGTAAGGAGAACGCCTGCTCTTCAGAGCGGGGAGGATAGCGAGTAACTGGAGCAGCGTCGGTTCGAAATGCGATTCACGATACTGTCAGACCGCTCTATAGTACCAACTGAGACGATTTCCACACCGATCGCACTGTGCGCGGTTCTCGCTCGCTTCGCTCGCTCCGACCCGCGCTCCCGTCGTGCGATCGGGTGTGCCTTGACTGTCAGTGGCTACTATAGTTCACTGCGAACCAACTGGCCGTCCGATAGCAGAGCCACCCTCCGGATCAACGCGCGTGACTCCGATTCGTTACCGAGGGATTCACCTCGAGGGCCGTCAGTTTCAGACGGATTCCGGATGAATAACGATCTGATCGCTTACCGTTTTGACCTGACTAACGGGAACGAGCAGCCGGCCATTGGCGTCGGTTCCGGTACTGATCGACGCGGACGAATCCCGTTCTCGCGGTTCGACGACCAGATTCTGCAGCGCGCCGGAGTCGGCGTTCGCGGAGACGGTGTGGAGCGTTCCGAAAACCGTCCCATCAGTTCCGACGATCGACTTCCCGGTGAGGCTTCGTGCCAGTACGGTACTCATACGTTCCAATTATCAGTTCTGATTATTAAACACACGGGGTCGCTTCGCAGAATTCGAGGCACCGGTGGCGGGTGTTCGTTACGATCCTGTCAGCTGATCGAACGCTGCCGGCGAGTTCAGCGTTCACCGGCGGAACGAACTCTCGAGCGGTTCGTCGAACGAATGACCCAGACGAACCGCCTCGTGACCGGGGCTGCAGCGTCCGGAAACGGTGATAGCCCGTCCGTGATTAATTATACCCGGTCGGCGTGCGGTAGGTAGGTACTACTAATATATGTTCCCCGTCTGAATTTTCAGACGCACCGCGAGGTGCCGTGAGGGAGTGTCGTCTGGATGCCACCACCCCTCGTGCGACTGCTCCAGTCTCGAAAACAGATGAAGGTTACGAACCGGGAGAAGAACGATACTGCCGCTATCTGCGGGGTAGACGTGTCTATCTGACTCTCAGGGGAAAGACGAGAACTGGGCGCTCGACTATTGGACGCACTCGATAGTCGGAAAACGTGGCGGTGAGGCGGCTCGAGGCGCGTTCTCAGGGTCCGAGCACGCCGAGCTCTTCCGCGGCACCCATCAGTGCAAAGATGACGACCAGCACGATCGTAACCGCGTAGTAGATCTTCCACCGCATCGACGGCCGGAACGCCTCCGGCAGTC
Source organism: Natronococcus sp. CG52 (assembly GCF_023913515.1). Lineage (NCBI taxonomy): Archaea > Methanobacteriati > Methanobacteriota > Halobacteria > Halobacteriales > Natrialbaceae > Natronococcus > Natronococcus zhouii. Next base: position 300,749 of record NZ_CP099392.1, on the reverse strand, counting down.
GCCGTTCGACGATGTACCAGTTCGCGGGATAGAAGAACACCTCGAAAACGACGAGCAGCACCGAGATCCACAGGATGAGCGTGACCGGCAACTCGCCGATGACCAGGATCGGAATCAGGCTTCCGACGCCCATCCCGACGACGACGAATCGACGGATCCGCTCGCTGTCGAGATCGTCGTTCTCGAGCGCGATCGGTAAAATATCGGCAGTCGCACGCGAGCCGCCGTCGAGGAGGGTGAGCACGGTAGAGTACAGCGCGGCGAACGCACAGACCAACATGGCCCAGAACGACCACGGCCCGAAGGAGTCGCTCAGAATCTCTCCGAGGACGAACGCGAGGTTCTCGTCCGTTGGCGGGTTCGGATAGAGCACGTTCGCCGCGAGGAGCACCATGCTGAGCATAATGATCAGACTGAACGCGTAGCCGATGTTGAAGTCCCGCCGGCCGGTCTTGATCCAGGCGGCGATGTAGTCGTGGTACCGCTCGTCGTTCGGGTCGACCCCTTCCTCGCGGAGCGCCCGCGCCCCCTGTTTTTTCGCCATCGACCAGCTACCGATCAGGATACTCGTGCTGTGGCCCGTCGGAGCGAACCCGGCGGCGGCCGCGAACAGTCCGACGAACAGCGCGAGCGACGTCCCCTCCGGCAGCCCCGTCGCCGTCTCAGCGATCACGCCGGTCGACGGAGGCCCGAACAGCACGCCCAGGACGATGAGAACGCCGAGAACGGCGGTAAACACCTTGAGGATG